>JBGTLJ010000430.1:0-31420 GCA_041744175.1 Oceaniglobus sp.
CTGGGCGACAGCCTGCGCGGCAACCCCGCCGCGATCCGGGACATGCCGCTGATCCTGCCGGGAGCATCGGCGGACGTTCCCGCCACACCCCTGTCGGCTGTTGCCGCCATCGTCCTGACTCCCGGCGACGGACAGATCACCCGCCGCAACGGCGAGCGTGCCAACACCGTGCAGGCCTTCGTGCAGGCGGGCGTCCTGCCCGAGGAGGCGCTGGTGGCCGTTCAGGACCGCATCGCAAAGGCCGGGTTCGTCCTGCCGGACGGAATGCGGCTGGAGATCGGCGGTGACGCCGACGCGCGCGCCTCGACATTGAACAACCTGATCGCCTCGCTGGGCCTGATCGTCACGTTGTCCATCGCCGTGGTCGTCCTGACCTTTGGCAGCTTCCGGCTCGCCGGTGTCGCCCTCGTCGTCTCGGGTCTTTCGGCGGGCCTGTCGATGCTGGCGCTGGCGGTGTTCGCCTATCCATTCGGGATCAACGCCATCATCGGGCTGATCGGCTCCATCGGCGTATCGATCAACGCCGCTCTCATCATCATGACCGCCTTACAGGAGGACGAGGCCGCAGCGACCGGCGACCCGGACGCGATGACGAACGTCGTCATGGCCTCCTCCCGCCACATCGTCTCGACCACAATCACGACGGTCGGAGGGTTCCTGCCCCTGATCCTCGCGGGCGGCGGCTTCTGGCCCCCGTTCGCCATGGCCGTCGCGGGCGGCGTAGCACTCTCGACGGTGGTCAGCTTCTACTTCACGCCGGCAGCGTTCCGCCTGGTCTATACGAGAAAGATGCGCTCTCCCAATGCGCACGGCGAAACTGCCGGATCCGAGCGTCGGTCACTCGCACTCGCAGCGGAGTAAACGATCAGCTTGTCTCACTCGGCCTGGCAAGTCGCCGTAGCGTAAAAGCGGACGTTTGCGTCAAGCGCAGCGATGCGCGGCAAGGTCCGGCGCTGCACCGAACGTGCCGGTGAAATCACACCCGCCCGCGGACACTGCCGGTCGGAACTTTGCCGCCAACCAGGCGAACCAGAAACGGGCAGGCGACATCAGCCCTGTCTGGACACGTGAGGGTTGGCTAAACCTCGCACTCGCCATTGTCCTCGGACCAGTGGCGGACAAATGCGTGTTCATGGACCTGCATTCCCGGCGGGTCATCGGTCGGGCCGTCAGCAACCACATGAAGCGGGACCTGGCGATCCGGGCGCTGAACATGGCCATCGCATTCAGATCGCCGCCCAAGGGCTGCATCCATCACACGGATCGTGGGTCGCAATACTGTTCTCACGACTGCCAGAAGATCCTGCCACACCACGGGTTCAGCGTGTCGATGAGCGGCAAGGGAAAAGTGCTATGACAATGCCGCCGTCGAGACGTTCTTCAGATCCATCAAGGCCGAGCTGATCTGGCGGAGATCATGGGAAACGCGGCGGCTTAGGCGCACCTGGTACCATCCGCAAATCGTGATCGAACTGAACGTCGGGCGATGACCACGTCCGCGCCGGTGTGGCATAGCCCCGTCAATATCCCGCCATCGCGCGCGTGTCCCGTCTCACGACGAGGTGCCGCGCTATGGATACATGCCGCAGTCCGGCGTAGGGTCACCTTTGCCGTCGGCCCCCGTCTGATGCCGATGGACAGGTCAGGGCAACGATGTCAGACAATTTTGGCATCGGTGGCCGCGCGCAGGTCGGCCTCGCTTACGCCTTCGGCGCATTCGACGATCCGCAAGCCCCCATCCACCACGTCGAGAACACCGAGGTTGGTGATGATCCGGTCCACCACGCCCTTGCCGGTCAACGGCAGCGTGCATTCCCTCAGCAGCTTGCTTTCGCCGTGCTTGCTGGTGTGATCCATCACCACGATCACCCGGCCCACACCGGCGACAAGATCCATCGCACCGCCCATCCCCTTGACCAGCTTTCCGGGGATCATCCAGTTGGCCAGATCGCCGTTCTCCGCAACCTCCATCGCGCCGAGGATTGCGGCGGCGATCTTGCCCCCCCGGATCATCCCGAAACTGGTGGCACTGTCGAAATAGGCGGTCCGGCGCAGTTCGGTGATCGTCTGCTTGCCGGCGTTGATCAGATCGGGATCTTCCTCGCCATCGAACGGGAAAGGCCCCATGCCCAGCATCCCGTTCTCCGATTGCAGGGTGATCTCCTTGTCGCCGACGTAATTCGCCACCAGCGTCGGGATGCCGATGCCGAGGTTGACATACATGCCATCCTCAAGCTCCTCGGCAGCCCGCGCCGCCATCTGGTTTCTGTCCCACGGCATCAGGCCGCACCCCCGACGTTGGGAACGAAGATTACGTATTTTACGTAGAGTTCAATTGCGCCCGAATCTGACAAGCGAACCGCCTCCCTCATGTGAAAGCTGCGCCCGGCCGCATTCGCGACGTCGGTGCAGTCAATCTGATTGGCCTCCAAAAAATCCATGTCGACTTCGATTTCCGAAGCGGGATTATCGCTGAGCAGTTGCCGTAGTTCCGCAGGTGTGGGCATCAGACGATTTCCTTTTGCCGGACGGTGCGCTGTTCGATCCGCTTTTCGTGGTCACCCTGGACCAGTCGATGGACGTAGATGCCCGGAAGGTGGATTCCATCGGGATCCAGACTGCCCACCGGCACGATTTCCTCAACCTCGGCAACGCAGACCTTGCCGCACATCGCGGCCGGAGGGTTGAAGTTGCGGGCCGTCTTGCGAAACACCAGATTGCCGGTCTCGTCCGCCTTCCATGCCTTGACGATGGCAAGGTCGGCGACGATCCCCCGTTCAAGGATGTATTCCTGCCCGTCGAAGGTCTTGACCTCCTTGCCTTCGGCGATCACCGTGCCGACGCCGGTCTTGGTATAGAACCCCGGGATGCCGCAGCCCCCGGCGCGCATGCGTTCGGCCAGCGTGCCCTGCGGGTTGAATTCCAGCTCCAGCTCACCCGACAGGTACTGTCGCATGAACTCCGCGTTCTCACCGACGTACGAGCTTATCATCTTTTTGACCTGCCGGGTCTGAAGCAGGATGCCGATGCCGAAGTCGTCGACCCCGGCATTGTTGGACGCAAAGGTCAGATCCTTCGTTCCGGCATCCCTAATCGCCTGCAACAACAGTTCCGGGATGCCGCAGAGCCCGAATCCGCCCGCCGCGATGAACATGCCGTCGAACAGAATGCCGTCCAGCGCCTCGGACGCCGAACCAAAGATCTTTTTCATGGGGGTCTCCTGCCGCTGACGTCCACGCGTTGTGGCGCGGGGCGCAAGCCAAGTCAACGCACCGGCGGGATCATTCCAAAACGTCGTCTCCGGTGGCACCGGTCTGTTGCGCAGCCTTCCTTGCGATCCGCTTTTTCGCGGCGGCGCTCTTTGTCGGCGCCTTGGGTGCAGCGGCGGCCTTCGGCTTTGCTCTTGCAGGCGCCGCCTTCGCCTTTGCCGGTGCCGCCTTGGCCGACGGTGATTTCGCTTTTGCCGCAGGCTTATTTGCGGCCGCCTTGCGCTTGCCACCCTTCCTGACGGTCTTTCCGGCAATCAGATCCAGCGCCGCATCCAGCGTCACGGTCTCGATATCGCTGTCCTTGGGCAAAGTGGCATTGACCTTGTCCCATTTCACATAGGCCCCGTACTTGCCTTCCATGATCTCGACCGCGCCGCCCTCGGTGGGGTGGTCGCCAAGCGAGCGCAGGACCTTGGCGACACCTCGGCGCGCGCCGCGCGATGCCACCTTTTCAGCCAGCAACTGCACCGCGCGGTTCATCCCCACGGTGAAAACCTCGTCGATGCCGTCGAGATTGGCGTTGGTGCCGCCGCGTTCGCTGGTGGATTCCGCGTGCTTGATATAGGGACCATAGCGCCCGATGTTCGCCCAGACTGTCACCCCGTCCTCCGGATGGGGCCCGATAGGGCGGGGCAGCGACAAGAGCTTCACGGCCTGGGGCAGGTCCAGATCCTCGGGGGGCCAGTCCGCGGGAATCGACTGGCGCGGCGGCTTCTTGTTGTCGTCGCTGACCTGGCCGCGCTGCACGTAAGGTCCGAAACGTCCCTTGAACGCATAGATTCCGTCGCCCTCGTCCTCGCCCAGCAGCTTGCCCTCGGGCGGAATGCCGCCCGGATCCGCGTCATCGTTGCCCGGGGGGCCGAAGGCCCTGGTATATCGGCATTCGGGATAGTTGGAACAGCCGATGAAGGCGCCGCCGGACCGGGCGGTGCGCATCGAAAGCCGCCCGGCCCCACAATGCGGGCACAGCCGCGGATCGCCGCCGTCCTCCTTTGGCGGAAAGAGGTGCGGTTCGAGAACCTCGTTGATCTTGTCCAGCACCTCGCCGATCCGAAGATCCGCAGTTTCGGCAATGGCGGCCGAGAAATCCCGCCAGAACCGGGACAGTACCTCCTTGTAGTCACGCTCACCGGCCGAAACATCGTCCAGCTGGGCTTCGAGATCGGCGGTGAAATCGTATTCCACATAGCGCTGGAAATAGTTCGACAGGAACGCCGTCACCAGCCGACCCTTGTCTTCGGGAAAAAGCCGGTTGCCGTCCTTCCGCACGTATTCGCGGTCCTGGATCGTGGTGACGATGCTGGCGTAGGTCGATGGGCGTCCGATGCCCAGCTCTTCCATGCGCTTGACAAGGGTCGCCTCGGTATAGCGCGGCGGCGGCTGGGTAAAGTGGCGAAGCGTCAAGGCCGCCCCGTTTGCGGCAAGGATCGCGTTTTCGTGGCGGCGCGGCCCGGCCGATCCGGTGTCGGACGCATCCACCACGTCATCCTCTTCGTTCGCCGCCTTGCGGAAGGCATCGACAAGAGCGCCCCTGGCAAAGGCCGCCGGTTCCCCGTCGACGATCTTCGGCAAAAGCCCCTCATCCTCGTCCAGCGCGATGTCGTCGCGGCCTTCGACATAGACCTTGAGAAACCCGTCGAAGGCGATCCGCTGGCCTGTCGCGCGAAACCCGACCTGGCTGTCGTCGCTCAGAACCTCGACGGTGGTGCGTTCCAGCCGCGCCGATGCCATCTGGCTCGCCAACGTCCGTTTCCAGATCAGATCGTACAGCTTTCGCTGGTCGCCGTCCGATAGCCCGATCGCGCCGGCATCCCTGGCCAGATCGGTCGGGCGGATGCATTCGTGGGCTTCCTGGGCATTCTTGGCCTTGTTCTTGTAGATCCTCGGGGTTTCGGGCACGTACGCCTTGCCATAGCGATCGCCGATCGCCTCGCGCGCCTCACTGACCGCCTCGGGTGCCATGTCGATCCCGTCGGTTCGCATGTAGGTGATGTGGCCCGCCTCATAGAGCCGCTGCGCCGTGCTCATCGTGGCGCGCGCACCCATTCCGAACTTGCGGCTCGCCTCCTGTTGCAGGGTCGAGGTCATGAACGGCGGGGAAGGATTGCGGGTGCCCGGCTTTGCCTCGACCGAGGCGACCGTGAAGGTGCGGGCGCCGACCGCCTTGATGGCCAGATCGGCGGCCGCCTCGTTTTCGATGCTGAACCGGTCGACTTTGGCGCCGCCCAGAACCGTGAGCCGCGCTTCGTAATCGTCGCCGCGCGGAGAAGTGAATATCGCCCTCACCGACCAGTATTCGCGTGCGCGGAACGCCTCTATCTCCATTTCGCGTTCGACGATCAGCCGCAGGCACACGGACTGAACTCGCCCCGCCGATTTGGCGCCCGGAAGCTTGCGCCACAGCACCGGCGACAGCTTGAACCCCACCAGATAGTCAAGTGCCCGGCGCGCAAGATACGCCTCGACCAGGGGGCCATCCACCTCACGCGGGTTTTTCATCGCCTCGGTCACGGCCGCCTTGGTGATGGCGTTGAACACGACCCGGCTGACCGGGGTGTCCTTGGTGATCGATTTGCGCTTGCGCAGCGTCTCCTCAAGGTGCCAGCTGATCGCCTCGCCTTCCCTGTCGGGGTCGGTCGCGAGGATCAGCGCATTGTCCTTTGCAAGGGCGTCGGCGATCGCCTTGACGTGCTTCTTGCTGTCGCTGGCCACTTCCCAAAGCATGTCGAAATCGTTCTCGGTATCCACCGATCCATCCTTCGGCGGCAGATCGCGCACATGCCCGTAAGACGCGAGAACCGTAAAGCCGGGGCCGAGATATTTGTTGATTGTCTTGGCCTTGGCAGGCGACTCAACGACGACGACGGGCATGAAATTCCTTCCGACTCTGGCCTGTTCGGCCCGCCGTAGATGTGGGGTTGATGACCGGGTTGTCAATCGGGCCTTACATAACCGGGCCTGGCCATCCGCTGCCCGGCTCCGCCCCGGCGGGTCGGTGCAGGGGTCAGATCCGGGTGATAAGTCCGCCGGGTTGCCGGGCGATCCGCCCCTCAAGCTCCAGATTGACGAGCTGCGGCGCAACCACGCTTGCCGAAAGGGAAAGATCGCGGATCAGCTGGTCCTCGGCCAGGGGGCTGGGTCCCAGCCTGTCAAGGATCTGACGGTGCAGCGCAGTCGTCTCGCGCAGGGTACGGGGTGGCCGCGTGGCCGACGTCGCAGCGGATGCCGCATCGTCGAAGACCTGTTCGCCGTGTTCGTCGCGACCTTTCGATGCGATGGCGTCCGCGCCGGACTGGAGCTGAAGCTGCGCTAGCACGTCGTCCGCCCCCCTGATCAGAGTCGCGCCGTCCCGGATCAACATGTTGCAGCCCGACGCCCGGGCGTCGAACGGATGGCCGGGCACGGCCATGACCTCGCGCCCCTGGTCCAGGGCATCGCGCGCCGTGATCAGGCTGCCTGATCGCGCCGCCGCCTCCACCACGATCACGGCTCTTGCAGTGCCCGATATGATTCGGTTGCGGCTGGGAAAATGACGTGCCTGCGGTTGCAGCCCCATGGGTTGTTCCGAAATCCGCAACCCGCGTTCGGCAATTTCCTGAGCCAGAACAGCATTCTCGGCCGGATAGACGACATCGACGCCGCCCGCCATCACCGCAACCGTGCCATGGGACAGCGCCGCCAGATGTGCCGCCGTGTCGATGCCGCGCGCCAGACCCGACACGATCACATTGCCGGCCTTTCCCAGATCGTCGGACAGCTTGCGCGCCATGCGGGTGCCCAGCGACGACGCATTGCGCGCGCCGACCAAAGCAATCGCCGGTCGCGACAACAGCACCGGATCGCCGATCATCCACAACAGCGGCGGCGGATCCGTCAGATCGTAAAGCGTGACGGGATATTCGCGGCTTCCGTAAGCGACCAGCCGCGCCCCGGCCAGACGACCGGCCTTCATTTCGGCAAGCGCGACGCCTTCGGGACAGGAGCTATAGTCGGCAACGCCGGCGGCGGCGGCGATGCCCGGCAGGGCATCAAGCGCAGCATCGGCCGCGCCGTATTCAGACATCATGCGGAAAAAGGTCGCCACGCCGACGCGGCGAGAGCGCAAGAGACGAAGCCAGTCTAACCGAGCTTCCTCGGAGTGGGGGGGGGTGAGGGGGGTGAGGGAAGGGAAAAGATCCACCGGTCAACCTGCCTTCGTCTGCTTGCATCCCGATCATGCCGCCAGAAGGGTTAAGAGTGTGTGAATGGAACAAAGACACTTGGAAATCTTCGCTACCATCCTGTCAACAAACCAAATTTCCCGTGTGATCGCCCACCCAGAGGATCAGCGCGATCGCGTCGGACCCCTGGCAAAGGTCCTTCGGAAGGCTGCTTTGATTCCAGAGAATGCAGGCTGCCCGAAGAGGCCGACGGTCAGCATCGGCGACCAGAACGGAGCCGGGATCGACAGGTTCAGATTCTCGGCGGCACAGGCCCGAATCTCACGCACCATCCGGATCGACAATCGGGACCCTATTGCCTTGCGAATCGATTTCCCTATCGTCAACCGTCATGGCCCGCGGGCACCAGGATGCGGCCCCGCACGACGCAGCCCTCTGGCAGGGAGCCCGGCCCGAGCCCGGATTTTCGATGCCCGGGCGCGGCAACGACGGGGCGGGTCTCATCTCCGGTTTGCAGACTTCGGCGACGTTCGTCCAGCAGAGCAGCTTCCGATGACCCATGTCATGCAGGTTATCCGGACCATGGCGGAAGACGCCGCCATCAAAGCGGCGTAATCGCCGCGATGGTGCGGTTTCCCCCCGGCGGTCGTGGCGCGGGCCGTCAGGTATCCTGCCGGTTGATGTCCAGGATCAGCACGTCATAGAGGGCATCGTCGAGCACCTCACGCCCCTTTTCGACCAGGGCGCGGCGCAGTTTGTCCATCGTCGCGTTCGAGGTGAACGCGCCGTCGAAGCCGCCTGCATTGGCATGGTCGAGAAGCACGCGCAGGAAGCCGTCGCGCAGTTTGGGTTCGCGCACAAAGACGGCCTCGCTCTGGCCCTGGGCGATCTCCAGCGTAAGCGAAAGGACGACCAGCGCGGCAACGTTGCTTCCCTGGACCAGCGGAAACACGAACTGGTTGCTCATCTTCACGAAATCGCTGACCGCCTGCTCTTTATCATTGGCGTCTGGCTTCGGCTTTTCGGCGGTTGCGAGTTCGACCTCGCCGCAGGGGCTGGCTTCTGTCATCTCCGGTTCCGGCATCGCGTCGCCGGGGCGCAGCGCGATGCCCGCGCCGACACCGGCGCCAAGCCCGACCAGTGCGATGACCAGTGGTATGATCTTGCCCAATGTTTGCGCTCCTCAGAATGGCAGGACGATATCGGCGATCTGCTGACCCCAGCGCGGCTGCTGGACATCGGTGATCTGGCCGCGGCCGCCGTATGAAATACGCGCCGATGCGATCTTGTCATAGGTGATCTCGTTCTGTCTCGAGATGTCCTGGGGCCGGACATACCCTGACACGATCAACTCACGGATCTCGAAGTTGACCCGCACCTCCTGGCTGCCCTGGATCTGAAGGACGCCGTTCGACAGTTCGTTGACGACGGTGGCTGCGACCCGAAGCGTCAGCTTTTCGTTGCGGCGCACCGAACCGTCACCGGAACTGGTACTGGCGGAATCCGCGGCAACCGCGCTGCCAAGGGACGCGCCTTCCGGCAGGCTTTGATCTATGCGCTGCGGAATTCCGAACAGCGACGGAATCCCGAGGCTTTCCGATCCGCTGCGCGAACGCTGCGACGAATTGGAGATCTCGGCCTTGTCGTCGATCTCGATCACCACGGTGAGGATGTCTCCACGGGTGTCGGCACGCCGGTCCCCCAGAAGCGACTGCCTGCCACCGCTCCAGAGCGATGCGCGATCGAATGTGCGTTCGGGTTCCAGACGATCGGGAAGGCCGGGGTTGGCCATGGCGCTCACCTCGTTGCTGGCGGCGGCTTCGGTAAACTCCGGCACCTGCCCCACATTCTCCAGGCGGCCGCACGCGGCGGTGAACAAAAGCAAAAGCATCAGTCTTCGCATTGGGGATTCCTACGGCAGGGCGTTCAGCACCTGGATGGTGCCATCGGCCGTCACCGTTCCGGTGACTGTGTTTCGGGATTCGAGGTTCATGATCCGCAGCCGGTCTCCGACGCCGGCACGCCCCAGTGTGCGGCCCTCCATCACGATGTTGAGCGGGCCCTGGCGGTAATAGACCATCACGGTCTGGTTGCGTTCGACCACGGCGGGCGGCCCGATGTCGGCCGGGCGCAGCGGGCGACCGGCATAGAGAACGACGCGCGCCTCCATGCCGATGGCCTGGTCCGGGTCCTGCAAGGCGCCCGGTATCTGCGCCGACACCATCGTCAGGTCCGCCGGGGTGAGGATCGCCTGCGACCGGATGGTCCTTGCGGCCACGACCGTGTCTGCATGCGCCCCGACGGGCAGCAGGACCAGCGAAAGGATGAGGGCCCGCATCATCGGATCTGCGTGGTCGCGCCAAGCATCTGATCGGCGGCGGTGATCACCTTGGCGTTCAGTTCATAGCCGCGCTGCGCCTCGATCAGCTGTGTCACCTCGCGCACCGCGTCGACCGAACTGCTTTCCAGATAGCCCTGACGCAGGGTGCCCAGACCGTCCTCGCCCGGTGTTCCCACCAGCGCGGGACCCGATGCCGGAGTTTCCAGGAAAAGGTTCGACCCCATCGCCTCCAGCCCCTTCACGTTGGTAAAGCTGGCAAGGGAAAACTGGCCCAGAAGCTGCGGCGCGACCTGATCGTTGAAATAGCCATAGACCTCGCCTTCGGAATTCACCGAAATCGAACGGGCGTCGTTGGGAATGGTGATGTCCGGGACCACGGGATGACCGTCGGATGTGACGATCAACCCCTCACCAGAGCGTTTCAGCCCGCCGTCGCGGGTAAAGGCCGAGATGCCCGAGGGCAGCGTCACCTCCAGAAATCCGCCGCCCTCGATCGCCAGATCAAGGTCGCCGCCGGTCTGCGCCAGGGTCCCCTGTTCCACGTTCATGCTGATTGCCGTCGGACGCACGCCGAGACCCAGTTGCACGCCCGTGGGCAGTTGCGTGCCATCGGCGGCATTGATCGTGCCCGGGCGCGAAATCTGCTGATAGTGCAGATCGGCGAATTCGGCCCGCCGGGCGTTGTACCCCGTCGTGCTCATGTTCGCGAGGTTGTTGGACACGACTTCGACCCGCATCTGCTGGGCGCTCATGCCGGTGGCGGCGATTTGAAGGGCGCGCATGATATTCTCCTATTTGTTGATCGCTCAGCGTCCGAGCGTGCTCAGGACATTGCGGATTCGTTGATCTTCCTTGTCGAGAAATCCCTGGCCCATCTCGTAGGCGCGCTGCACCTGGATCATCCGGGCGATTTCGGATATCGGATTGACGTTCGACCCTTCGACGAATCCCTGCAGGATCCTGCCGTTCTCGACGGGGACCGGATCGTTGGACAGGGTGAACATCACCCCGTCGCGGCGGCTGAGATCCTCGCCGGGAGCGGCTTGCCACAATCCGATCTGGGTCAGCGGCTGGCCGTCGGCCGAAAGCGTGCCGTCGGCGGCCAGGCTGATGGCACGGGCATCGCCCGGAACGAAGACCGGGGCTCCACCCCCGTCAAGCAGTCGGTATCCTTCGGACGTGACCAGTTCCCCCTCGGCCGAGGGCGTGAAGCTGCCGGCGCGGGTCAACGCCTGCCCGTCGGGGGTTTCGAGCAGGAAAAACCCGTCGCCCTCGATGCCGAAATCGAACTGCCCGCCGGTCTGGGTCAGGACGCCCTGGCTCTGATCGGTCAGCCGCCCACGTGCCGCCGCCATGGAAAGCGAAGGCGCATCATCGCCCAGCCGCTC
Organism: Oceaniglobus sp.; assembly: GCA_041744175.1. GTDB lineage: Bacteria > Pseudomonadota > Alphaproteobacteria > Rhodobacterales > Rhodobacteraceae > Oceaniglobus. The sequence goes on from JBGTLJ010000430.1 coordinate 11,159, forward strand.
GACATATTCGGAAAAGATGAGTCCCTCCTTGCGGAAGCCGCCGGTCGACAGGTTGGCGATGTTGTTGGCGACCATCTGCATTTCGCGCATCAGACCGGACTGGCGCGTAAGGGTCGTGTAGTTGGCATTGTCCATTGTCAGCCTCCGGCAATCATCGGGATGATGCTGCTGTCGAAAAACGACACCAGCGTGTCGGTCATGAACCCCATCGTCGCCCAGAAAACGATGATGATCGCCGCCAGCTTGGGCACGAACGTCAGGGTCATTTCCTGGATCGATGTCAGCGCCTGGAACAGGCCCACGGTCAGCCCCGCCACCAGGGCGACTGCGAGGATCGGCATCGAGATCATCACCGAAATCCACATTCCCTGGCGCAGGGTGTCATAGAACAGGGCCTCGTTCATCTGACGTCACACCGGCATCCGGAGAATTTCCTGATAGGCCTCGACCACCTTGTTGCGCACGGCCACGGCCGTTTCGATGGCAAGTTCGGTCTGGGCAAGCGCCTGGACAAGGGAATGGGGGTCGGCGGCACCTGTCATCGCCGCGTTGGCGGTGGTTTCGCCCTGCTGCATGGTCGACAGGAAATCCTGCGCCAGCATCGCGAACGTGTTGTCGCCGTCCGCTTTCGGTTCCGGCGCGGTCAGGGGCCGGGCAGAGGCATAGCTCTGGGCGGCGCTTGCAGCATTGATATCCATTCTGGATGTCCTTTCAGTATCAGATTGATTCGGGGTTTACCGGCGCAGAAGGTCGATCAGTCCCTGCGACATCTGCCGCGCCTGATCGAAGATCTTCAGGTTCGCCTCGTAACTGCGCTGCGCCTCCCGCGCGTCGGCGATCTCGATCAGCAGGTCGACATTCGAGCCATCATAGCTGCCGCTATCGTCAGCAAGTGGATGCCCCGGGTCGTAGATTTCCGTGAGGGCGGACGTGTCGAGCCGGACCTTGCCCACCTCGACGGCGCCGGGAACTTCTCCCCGCATGTCGGCGTCAAAGCTCACCGTCTTGCGGCGATAGCCCGGCGTGTCAGAATTTGCCATGTTCTCGGAGACATGGCGCAGACGTTCGGCCTGGGCCGACATGCCGCTGGCCGAAAGTCCGAGGGTCTGGAGGATGCTGTTCATGACGGTTTCCCTACTGTCCGCGGCCAAGGCTGGTGCGCAGGATGTCGCGCGCCTTGGCATAGATCGCCATCGCCATGTCGTGCTGCTGGCGCAGCTCGGCCGCTTTCACCATCTCCGTCTCGACGGAAACGGTGTTGCCGTTCGGCGATGGCTCGGCGCCATTGTCGATCGCACCGGCAAGCTCCACCGCAGTGTCCGGTGTGCCGATATGTCCTGCACGCGTGGCACGCAGGCCGACGGCGGGCGCGGATGAATTGATGCTGTCAGCAAAGCTGGGCAGATCGCGGGCGCGATAGCCCGGCGTGTCGGCATTGGCGACGTTGCGTGCGATAAGCGACTGGCGATCGCTCGCGTGACGGGCCATCGCCTGGGCCGTCTGCATCATTTCGATGTTGTTGAACATCGGGGCTTCTCCCTCGATCTGACTACACGAAGGCTTAACCCTGATTCCTTTACAAAGCGTTCGTTGCATCAAGGGAGACGTCAGAATGGCTCAGGTCGGTTTCGAAAATCTGCTCAGCGTGGTCGATACGACCAGCGTCGCGCGGCCCGTCGGCCGGGTTGTCGCCCTAGAGGACGGACGCCTTTCTGTCAGCGGCCTGTCCCACAAGGCCGCCATCGGGGATCTGGTGCAAATCCGAACCCCGGGCGGCATCGCGCGGGCAGAAGTCGTTCGGCTGGACGGCGATCGGATGACCGTGCTTCCGGATGTGCCCCTGAATGGTCTGGGCATCGGCCTTCGCGTCAGTCTGCTTGGCCCTGCGACGCTGTCCCCCGACGATTCGTGGATCGGTCGGGTGATCGACCCCTATGGCGAACCTCTGGACGGAAAGCCCCTGCTGCCGGGTCGCGCACCCCGCAGCGTCATCGGCCGACCGCTGAATCCCACCGAGCGTCGCGGCCTGGGCAACCGGCTGGAAACCGGGCTTTGCGTGTTCAACACGTTGCTTCCGATCGTCCGCGGACAGCGAATCGGGCTTTTCGCGGGATCCGGGGTCGGCAAGTCCACTGTCCTGGCGATGCTTGCACAACGGATCACCGCCGATGTGATCGTGATCGGCATGATCGGCGAGCGCGGCCGGGAAGTCCGCGAATTTGTCGAACGCGTGCTCGGGCCTGCTGGAATGGCGCGAAGTGTGATCATCGCCGCGACCTCGGATCGCTCGGCCACGCTGCGCCGTCGATGTGCATTGGCGGCGATGACGGTTGCCGAACACTTCCGCGATGAGGGAAAGCAGGTTCTTCTGCTCGCCGATTCGATCACCCGCCTTGCCGATGCGCATCGTGAAATCGCGGCGTCCGGCGGCGAGGCCGCGAGCCTGCGGGGCTATCCGCCCTCGACCGCTTCGATGATAACGACGCTGTGCGAACGGGCGGGCCCCGGAACCGGCACGATGGGTGATATTACGGCCGTCTTCACGGTGCTGGTCGCCGGTTCCGACATGGATGAACCGGTGGCCGACATTCTTCGGGGCGTTCTGGACGGTCACGTCGTTCTTGACCGAACCATCGCCGAGCGGGGCCGGTTTCCCGCCATCGACGTTTTGCGGTCCGTGTCAAGGGCGCTCCCCCAGGCTGCCGGAGATCATGAGAACGCCCTGATTGCCGAAGCGCGGCGCCTGCTGGGTGCCTATGAACGGGCGGAACTGATGATCCAGTCGGGTCTGTACGCTTCCGGATCGGACCCCGCGATCGACGCGGCAATCAAGGCATGGCCCCTGCTGGATCGTTTCGTGGGGTTGCGCGAGACTGAAAATTCCCGGAACAGCTTTGCGACCCTCGAAAGCTGTTTCGTGTCGAAAGCCAAGGCCGCAGCCGCAAGAACCGGCTGATTCTCCTTCACACGGGAAACTGCAAAAGGCGCCGCCCGGGGCTGCGCCTTTGGTTAGTCGGTTGGATCGCTTCAGATGTTGTTTCGGAAGGCAGAGCGCCGACGCCGACCGCCAGAGACCATCAGGGTGTGATGACGGTCGCCGACAGCCATGCGTCGCCTGACTCATCTGCGCCCACACGGTGCCGACTCCTCGGGATGCTGGAAGCGGGCCGGATCGCGGGCGAACCTGACGCCTTGATCCTGACGGACTGAACCACCGCGTGTGATGGCAACCCGTTGCGGGACGAACCGAAACCGTACCAATGCACCATGAGCCGCGCCATGGGTCGACTGTTAACCAGACCGCAGTCCCGGCAGTGTCAGGACGATCCGATGGCGAACAGTTTTTCTTCGTGCGGAAGCAGCGTGCGCAGATGCTTCAGCGTATAGTAATGCTGGCCGTCCTTGACCGCTTCGGTGGCCTGCAACAGGGCTGCCTGGCTTTCGGGCTCCGTCAGGACCTGCGCCAGCTGTTCGATCCCGCGCAAAAGCTGTGGCCTTGCGGTTTCCTCGTCAGCCTCGCCGCACAGGACAAGCTGCGCGATGTAGCAAACCCGCCGGACCGGAGTATTGACCTCGTCGGGATGAAGGGCGTCGCGCAGGCGCAGGATGTTGGCGCCGGGCGTGACGATGTTCAGGCGCCCGCGACGGTTGCCGTTCTCGATGACGGCGCCGTTGATGAGAACGCGTTCGTTGGGTGCGAGCTTGAGAACCAGGCCACTCATGGCAACTCTCGCTGCTGGCGCAGTCCCGCCATGACCGCGCTGTTGATGTCGACAAGCGCTGCGGCGCTGGCGGTCCGGGCAAGAACCTTGCGGCTGTGCACGACGGTGAATTCCGAAAGATAGAAGATCTGCGCGCGAAGCTGTTGTGGCAGCCCGTTCTGGGGGTCGGCGACATCGGCGGCCAGCAGAGTCCACAGCTGGCGGTTGTCGGCAACCGCCCTGGCGGTTTCGATTGGCGTCACCGCCTCGCGAAGCTTGCGGGTGACATTCGCGAAGGCGTCGTATTCGGTGCTCTGGGCGCTGCGCAGGGGCGCGGCCACGGGGGAATAGGCGGATCTGGCAAGTTGAAAGGCGTTCACGGCTTGTCCTTTTTTAGACGTGCGCGGTCAGGCCGCCACCGGGCGGCGGTGAGAGGGGGCGCCGTTATGGCGCCCCCTTGCTGGTCTTAGCGGAACAGCGACAGGATCGACTGCGGCGCCTGGTTGGCGATCGACAGGGCCTGAACGCCCAACTGCTGCTGAACCTGCAGGGCCTGAAGACGGGCAGACGCCTCTTCCATGTTCGCATCGACCAAGGACCCGATGCCGGACTTCAGCGCATCGGTCAGACCCGAGATGAATTTCGCCTGGGTTTCGATCCGGCCCTGGGCCGAACCGAAACTTGCCGCCGAGTCGATCGAGGACTGGATCATCGCCTCGACCTTGGCCAACGCCTTTTCGGAGCCATAGTCGCTCGACACGTCGATGTCGGAGACATCGGACAGGCCACCACCGATGGTGTTGGCGCCCGCAGCAAAGCCGGAAGCCCTGACCGAGAAGTTGTTGCCCGTCGCGCCGGCACTGGTGATCGTGATCAGGCCCGAAGCGCCAGCCGTTGCGGCGATCGAAGACACGTCCGTTCTTTCGGGGTTTTCACCTCGGAAATCGGTCACGTAGTCGTTGAATGCCTTGACCAGGGCGGTCTGGACATCGGCCACGGTATCGCCTTCCTTGGCGACATAGACGATGTCATTGTTCGTTGTCGTGTTGAAGTTAGTGGCCAGTTCACCGGCACCGGCGGAGAGCGCGATGGAATAGCCGTGACCCATTTCGACCTGGGCGATCGTGAAGGTCGTGGTTACGGGCGTACCGGCGCCGTTGAGCGCGGTCACGGCCAGCGCCGTACCGGACATGCCGCTGTTGATGTTGCCGGTGGCCGGAGCGGTGTTGATCGCCGTGCCTGTGACAGCCGCCTTGTCGGTGCGCAGATCCTGCTTGTCGACGGTGATGTTGCTGGCCGCGACGCCGGCACCCGAGCGATCCAGCGACGACAGGATGTCGACCTGGCCGGCACCGACCTTCTGCTCTGCCTTTGACAGCAGGTTCAGACCATTGAACTGAGCGGCGCCGACGACGGATTCGATCTGGTTGGCCAGTGCCTTGATGTCGGTCTGGATCTTGGTGCGATCGACGTTCTCTTCCTGGGATGCGACGATCTTTGCCTTCATTTCGGTCAGCAGGTCGGTCACGGTCTCGGACGCCTGACGGGCCACGGACACCGTCGATTCACCCAGCGACAGGCTCGACGAGATCGCCATGAAGCCAGACACGTCGGATTCCATCACCTTGGAGATCGCCCACACGGCCGAGTTGTCCTTGGCGTTGGCGACCGACTTGCCGGTCGAAATCTGGTCTTGCGTCTTCTGCAGGTTGGAGTTGATGGACTTGAGGCTTTGCAGCGCGACCATGGCGCCGGTGTTGGTCAGAATGCTGGACATGTTCGTTCCTTGGATTGACGGTGCTTTTGCACCCGGATCAAAAGCCACCCCGATGTGCGGGGCGACGGGTTACGTGTCATTCTGACGGTGCGGCGCAAGCTGCCCGAAGGCGGTTTCTTTCGTCGCTCTCACCTTGCTGGTGAGTGAGGGCACCATCGCCATACCGGGCTAACAACTCCCTAATCCGGCACCACGATGTAACTGGCATTTGAGCCAAACTTTCAAGCCCGTCGCTGGAGCGTGCGAACAGGTTTGGAGATCTCGGATTTTACGCCGGTCCGTGAATAGGTTCCGACAGAGGCCCCGCGCTGGATTTCGCGGAGCCGGTCGACGGCGGATTTCAGACCGCTCTGGGCCGCCTCGATCAGCGCCTGATTGCGGGCCGTCAGACCGGCGAACCGTTTAAGGGTCGGGGCCGGAAGCCGGACGGACTGCAACACCCCGATCAGGTGTTCCTTGCGCTGCGCCAGCCGGGCCAGCCGATGGACTTCGCCCGAAACAAGTGCTTTGCGCTCGTCCTCGAACAGGATTTCGAGGTTTCGCACGATCCGCTCATCGGACATGTCAGACCCCCTTCGAAAGGGCGGCGAAGAGATGCTCGGCAAGGCCAATGCCGCCGGCGTCCACCATCTTTTCGGCCTGCGCGCGCTGAAGGAACGACGCGAACTGGTCCTCGCCCACGCCTCCGCCGAACGATTCGCTCGTTCTGGCCATTCCAGTGGACTTCAGCATCTCGGCAAGAAAGTTCACCTCGAGAGCCTCGGCAGCATTTCGCAGGGCGGTGTCGCGTTGCTGCATCGGGGCAAGGGGCGACGATTGTATGCTCGGTGTCATCATGTTCCTTTCAACTATGTGGGTACAAAAGCGGAACACGGTAAAGATCCGGTAACCAAATTGAGCGATAAGCCGAATATTCAGATCAGTCTCGAAGGGACGAGCATGGAGAACCCGGCGATCAATCAACTGGCCCCGTCAGGGATCAGGACCGTGTCGTCAAGATATCAGGTCCCGGATGCCGCCGGGGGATCGGAACGGTTTCAGGCTGTGCTGGATCGATCCCGGGGCAGCACGACGGCAAGGCAGACCGATCCGAGAGCCGATCAGAATGCAGGCAACCGCGCAGATTGCCCGGCGGGGGACCGCAACGGCAAGGATCCCGAAGACGCCGCTGCCGACCGCCCCGTTGACCCGTCTGAAACGGAACAGGGCGTGGCTGCCGTCGGGACCGAAATTGCTGGCGACGGATCCCTCGATCTGGTTGCCGGTCGAAACCGTTGGTTGCCGGTCACGGAGACGGACGGGAAAGCCGGGTCGCCGACAAACGACTTGGCTCTTGATATCGCAGCGTCGCCGCCCCACGAACCGTTGCCATCCGACGTCGCAGCCGGTCGTCCGGACAATGCCGCGACCCCGGCGGGGGCGGTGGCATCGGACCTGGCGCAGCCGAAAATTGCACGTGCACCGTCCGGCGGCTTGAGCCCGACCGGGATCGCCCCCCAGCCCCCCATGCAGATGCGTGACGATGGGGTGACCTTGGCGTCTTCGCCGCAAGACGCTAAGACGAGTGAACCCGAAGGCCGTGTTCCCGAAACGGCCACGGGCACATCCAGGGCCGCCTTGGCAACGCCCGATCTGACGAAAACCGGCACAACTGGCTCAGCCGATCTGACAAGGATTGCCCATCCGCCGCAGGACGGCAAACCGACCGACCCGGCGCTGGCAAAAGGCGCACCGGCATCCGCGGGCGGAGCGATCCAGGGCGCCGCCGAAATCGCACCCGTGGCCGCAGCGGTATCGGTGTCGCCCGACGAAAGATCGGGCAGGACATCCGAAGCCTACCCAAAAACTGCTATCCCGTCCGACGCCGCCGATAGGCCGACGATGCCCGACGCGGCCGCCAGATCGGCCGCTTCACGTGATACGGTGCGGGACGTCGCGCAATCCCGTGAGGTGGCATTTGAAAAGGCCGCCCCGCATTCGGCGGCTGTCGTCGCGATTCAGGATCCGACGAAACGGGCCATCGCCGATTCGTCATCCGAAAGGACCCTCAGGGCACGCGAGGACCGCAGCCTAGCGCGGTTCATGTCGGGCACGGCACTGTCGCAGATCGAAAACCGGGCCCACTATGCCGTGTCATCGAACCCGGGTGCGCCGTTTATGCCCACCCGGATCGAGGCGAACAGACCCGAGATCCAACCTGTCGATCTCTTGCTGGCATCGGTTCCCGGGATTGGCGAGGCCCGCGGCGGCGCCCCGGCGGCAGGATCGGCAGGACCGCCACCGGCAATGACCGCCGCCCCGGCGGCCGTCGTGCAACAGCTCGTTCAGGTCAGCGGAACGCTGGGCCACGGCCCCGTCGAAGTGTCGCTCTCGCCCGAGGAACTGGGACGGGTCCGCATGGTCCTGTCCACCACGGATTCGGGGATGATCCTGTCGATCACGGCGGACCGCGACGACACGCTGTCACTGCTTCGCCGTCACATGGACATGCTTGCAAGCGACCTGAAAAACATGGGCTTGCACGATCTGTCGTTCCGGTTCGGCTCGGGGGACGCGGAAGGCCGCAATGCCGGACATGACGGCAATGGCCGCCCCCGACAAGGCGAAGGCGCCGCGCCCGAAACCCCTGCCAGCACAACCACAACGTCAAGGGTCGCGTCCGGCGACCGCCTCGATCTGCGTCTTTAAGGAGACCGACATGGAAATTTCCCCGACCACCACAAGCCTGAGCGCCTCGGCAACCCAGAACAAGCAATCCGAAAGCGATATCAGCAAGATCACTTCCGACTTCGACACGTTCCTCAAGATGCTGACGGCCCAGATCACGAATCAGGACCCCCTCAACCCGATCAATTCGGAACAGTTCGCCGTCCAGCTGGCGACATTCTCCGGGGTCGAACAGCAGGTCCGCACCAATGAGCTTCTGGAGTCGCTGAGCGGCAAGCTCGGCGAAACCGGATTTGGCCAGATGGCCGCCTGGGTCGGAATGGAGGCGCGGGCGCCGATGCCCGCTTATTATTCCGGCGCACCGCTTGCCGTGCTGCCCACCGATCCCATCGCGGGGGACCGTCATGAACTGGTGGCGCGAAATGCAAACGGCAGCGAGATCTGGCGCGCGCCATATACACAAGGAACCGGGCCGGTGCAGTGGGCGGGCGTGCGATCGGACGGCATCGCGGCCCCCGACGGGACATATTCGTTCCGTCTCGAAAGCTTTGAAGGCGACCGTCTTGTGGCCACCGAAGAGGCACAGACCTACGGCGCGGTGCAGGAGGTCCGGATTGATCCCAGGGGGCCGGTCCTGGTGTTCGGCGGTGGAATCGAACGTCTGGCGGATACGGTTTCGGCGTTGCGCAAACCGACGATTGCCGCCAGGTCTTGATTGCGCTTGGGGATTGTCACATGGTTTCGGGCGCATCTGACCCGGAAAACATCCATGTACAGTTCCCGAGCGGACGTCGATCCCGTCACTTCCACATTGCAAGCATGCCTGCTGAGGAACGGACTGACCGGCGCGCGGGCGTACTGGACGGCAATGCCAGGCGGGCGGACCAACCGGGTGTGGCATATCGGGACGGACGGGGCAGACCTGATCTGCAAGCTGTTCCTCCCCGGACGCGGGACGCCGCTTTTCCCCAACTCGCATCTGGACGAGACGACAGCCTTGGTGGCACTGGCCCACTCCGGGGTGGCGCCAGACCATCTTGCCACCCTGGACACTTGCGTCGGCCCCTGCGTCGTCTACGCCGCCTGTGAAGGTCCATCTTGGACCAAGGGGGCGCGACAGGTCGGCGCGCTGCTGCGCCGCCTTCATGTCCTGCCATCGCCAGTCGGTCTGCGAAGGGTCGCCATTGCGCCCGGATCGATCCTTCGTACGGCAGACGCGATCATGAGGCAAATTCCCGAGATCCCAGCCCTATCCCGGCGGCGCCCGGCCACGACCGCGATTCCCGATGCCGCCGCATCCTTTCTGCACGGGGATCCGGTGCCCGGGAACATTGTAATGACACCGCGCGGCGCCGTGCTGATCGACTGGCAATGCCCCGCATGGGGCGATCCGATCCACGATATCGCCCTGTTCCTGTCGCCTGCGATGCAGGTTCTGGATCTTGGCGCCCCGCTGGATGCGACCGAGCGCGCGGCATTCTGGTGCGGGTACGGCGATTCCGGTGTCCAGACCCGATTTGCACGTGCCGAACCCGCGCTGTCCTGGCGCATGGCGGTCTATTGCGCGTGGCGCATGCATCACGGCCATCTTGATTACGAACCCGCGCTGGCGGCGGAACTAGACCGACTGGACCATCTGAGCCAGTAGGAAACCGACGGTGACGGCCCCCGCCCCAAGCGCCACCAGGGCGGCAGCTTCCCACCCTGTCCGTGTCCGCAGAAGCACGGGCCGCCGGTTCTGGCGCAGCAGCGTTTCCTCGGCCAGCTGCGGCAGTTTCGGACCGAACCGCCCCAGAACCCGGACCGTGCGGGTGAAATCGCGCAACAGCGCCTTGGGTCCGATGTTTTCCTTGATGTATTCCTCGACGATGGGCTGGGCGACCTCCCAGATGTTGATCTGCGGATAAAGCGATCGAGACACGCCCTCGACCACCACCATGGTCCGCTGCAACAGGATAAGTTCGGTGCGGGTTTCCATTCCGAATCGCTCTGTCACCTCGAACAGGTAGGTCAGCAGACGGGCCATGGAAATCCGCGTCGCATCCATCCCGAAGATCGGCTCGCCCACCGACCGCAGCGCCCGGGCGAATTCGTCGATATCCTTGTCTGCGGGCACATACCCCGCCTCGAAATGCACCTCGGCGACGCGGCGGTAATCCTTGCGGATAAAGCCGAACAGGATCTCCGCATAGGCGCGGCGGGTGTATTCGTCGATCCGCCCCATGATCCCGAAATCCAGCGCGATGATATCGCCGTTGGGCGCGATCTTGAGGTTGCCCTGATGCATGTCGGCGTGAAAGAATCCGTCGCGCAGAGCATGTTTCAGGAACAGCCGCAGGACCCGTTCGCCCAGCGCCTTGCGGTCGTGTCCGGCGGCGACGATCGCCTCGATGTCGTTGGCGGCGATGCCCTCGGCCCAGCCAAGGGTCATCACCCGGCGCGACGACATGAACCATTCCACCTTCGGAACGCGAAACCCCTCGTCATCGGCAGTGTTGGCGGCAAACTCGGCGCTTGCCGAGGTTTCAAGCCGAAGATCGAGTTCTCCCAGAACCACGCCCTCGAAATGCGTGATCACATCCATCGGCCGCAGACGCCGCGACGACGGAGACAGAAGCTCGACCATCCGCGCCGCCAGATAAAAGGCATCGACGTCTTTCTGGAATGCCTTTTCGATTCCGGGACGCAGCACCTTGACCGCCACATCCTGCCCGGTCTCGCGCAATTTTGCCTTGTGGACCTGGGCGATGGACGCGGCGGCGACGGGTTCGGAAAAGCTCGAGAACAGGATATCGACCTCGACCTGCAGTTCCTGCTGCACCATGGCGCGGGCTTCGGCCATGGAAAACGGCGGCAGCTTGTCCTGAAGCACGCGCAATTGCGCGGCCAGTTCCTCGCCCACCACATCCGGGCGGGTCGACAGGATCTGGCCGAACTTGATGTAGGCGGGGCCAAGCGCGGTCAGCGCCCGGGTCGCGGGCGGCTGCGCCGGATCGCCCGGATAGCCCAGCCAGACGAACGGAACGCCCAGCACCTTGGCGATGACGCGCAGGGGGCGGGGTGCGTCGAACGCGTCGAGCACGACGTTCATGGCACCCGTCCGCTCCAGCGTGGCGCCGGTGCGGATCAACCGCCAGATGTTGTGGGGACCGCGCAAATCAGATCTTCCAGGCCGAATGCAGTGCCGCCACACCCATGGTCAGGTTGCGATAGCGCACAAGGTCGAACCCGGCGGCACGGATCATCTCTGCAAAGCTGTCCTGATCGGGAAACCTGCGGATCGATTCCACCAGATACTGGTAGCTGTCACGGTCCCCGGCAATCGCCTGCCCCATCCGGGGAATGACGTTGAAGGAATAGAGATCGTAGGCCTTCTGCATCGCCGGGTTGGGCAGTTGCGAAAACTCGAGCACCATCAGCCGCCCGCCGGGTCTGAGAACCCGAAGCGCCTCGCGCAGGGCGTCGCCGATCCGGGTGACATTGCGGATGCCGAAACTGATCGTGTAGACATCGAAGGACGCATCGCCGAACGGCAGCGCCATCGCATCGCCCACCACCCAGTCCAACGACCCCGCCAGCGCGTCGGCTTCTGCACGCTTGCGTCCCTCGACCAGCATCCCTTCGGTCATGTCGCAGACCACAGCAGTGGCCGACGGGGCGCGTTCCAGGAAACGGAACGCCACATCGCCGGTGCCGCCCGCGACATCCAGCAACCGCTGACCGCCCCGTGGCGCAAGCCAGTCCATCATCGCCTCTTTCCAGAGCCGGTGGATGCCGCCCGACATGACGTCATTCATCAGGTCATATTTCGACGCCACGTTGGTGAACACACCGTGCACCCGGCCCGCCTTGTCGTCTTCGGGAATATCCTGGAACCCGAAATGGGTGCTGCGGGTATCGGCGTCGTCTGTCATCTGGGCTTGCGATCCTCTAAAACTGTTCCTTCTTATAGGGCGCCTGATGGGCGATACAATGAAAGGGGTCCCCACCGTGCCGGAATTGCCAGAGGTCGAGACGGTTCGCCGCGGACTGGCCCCCGCGATGGAGGGCGCGGTGATCGCCGATGCCCGGGTCAACCGTGCCGACCTGCGCTGGCCATTCCCGCGCGACATGGCGCTGCGGCTGAAGGGTCGGCGCGTCGTGCGCCTGGGTCGGCGCAGCAAATACCTGCTTGCGGATCTCGATTCTGGCGAAAGCCTGATCGTGCATCTCGGCATGTCCGGGCGCATGCAGGTTTCGGGCGCGACGCCGGGCCACTTTTACCATGACCATCCGGCGGCGCTGAAACACGACCACGTCGTGTTCGACATGGACAACGGAATGCGGGTCACCTTCAACGATCCGCGTCGCTTTGGGGCGATGGATCTCTGGCCCACCGCAGACCTTGCGGCGCACTGGCTGATCGCCCCCATCGGGCCGGAACCGTTTTCCAACGCGTTCGACGAAATCTATCTGGCCGATGCGCTGGCGCGCCGCCGCAGCCCCGTCAAGGCGGCGCTACTGGATCAGCGGGTCGTCGCCGGCCTTGGCAACATCTATGTCTGCGAAACCCTGCACCGCGCGCGGATCTCTCCACGTCGCCTGGCCTGCAATCTGTCGCGTACGAGAGTCGGGGCGCTGGTGCCGGTGATCCGCGACGTTCTGTCCGAGGCGATCGAGGCAGGCGGCTCCTCGCTGCGCGACCACCGGCAGGTGGACGGCGCGCTTGGCTATTTCCAGCATGGCTTCCGGGTCTACGACCGCGCGGATCACCCCTGCGTCACCCCCGGCTGCCCGGGAACGATCCGCCGGATCGTCCAGTCGGGCCGGTCGTCGTTCTATTGCCCCAATTGCCAAAGATAGCTTGAAACGGCCCCGATCCTTGTTAAGGGTTCAAGCCTGTCGCCCACAGTGAAAGCCTGACTGCCATGGCCTACAAGACGATTGCCGTTGAGATCGCGGATCACGTTGCCCTGATCCGTCTCAACAGGCCCGATGCGATGAACGCACTGAATGCCGAACTGTTGCAGGAACTTGCCCAGGCGGTCCGCGACGCGGACGCGAACGAAAAGGTGCGCTGTCTGGTGATTGCCGGATCTGAAAAGGCCTTTGCGGCGGGCGCCGACATCAAGGAGATGTCGGAAAAGTCGTTCGTCGATGTGTTTGCGGAAAACATCTTCGTCGCCGAAATGGCGGCGATCGAAAACTGCCGCAAGCCGGTGATCGCCGCGGTGTCGGGCTATGCCCTGGGCGGCGGGTGCGAACTGGCCATGGCCTGCGATTTCATCATCGCGTCGGACACCGCCAGGTTCGGCCAGCCGGAAATCAATCTTGGCGTCATCGCGGGGATGGGCGGTTCGCAACGCCTGACGCGGGTGGTCGGCAAGTCGAAAGCGATGGAAATGCATCTGACCGGGCGCTTCATGGACGCCGAAGAGGCAGAGCGTTCGGGACTCGTGTCGCGGGTGGTGCCCGGCAAGAAGCTGATGGAAGAGGCGATGGCCAGCGCCCAGAAGATCGTGGAAAAATCCATGCTGGCGGTGATGGCCGCCAAGGAGGCGGTGAACCGCAGCTACGAGACGACCCTCGCCGAGGGCCTGCTGCACGAACGGCGCCTGTTTAACGGCCTCTTCGCCACCGAAGATCGGCAGGAGGGCATGTCGGCCTTCATCGAAAAGCGCCAGCCGCAATTCCGCGACCGCTGAACGGTCATGCGCCACCGTCGGGTCATGGCAGGGCCCGGCGCTGCCGCACGGAGGTGCGGATGAACGCGGCGATGAATGCCGCTGTCAGGATCAGGATGATCGTCGGCGCAGGGGCGCTGTCGAGGAAAAAACTGAGATAGACGCCGACAAACCCCGACACCGTCGTCACAAAAACGGCGATGGGCAGCATCATTTCGAACCGTTTGGTCAAGAGAAACGCGATCGCACCCGGCGCGATCAGCAGACCGATCGACAGGATGATCCCGACCGCGGAAAGCGTCGCGACGATGGTGAGAGAGATCAGGGCCAGCAGCCCGTAATGAAGCCATCCGGTGCGCAGACCGACAGCCTGGGCCTGGATCGGATCGAACGCATGCAGCAGGAAATCCCGCCGCTTGACCAGGATGATCGCGGCCACGAACGCCGCGATGATGCCCGCAGTCCAGAGATCGCCCGCACCCACCCCCAGCATGTTGCCGAACAGGATGTGGTCCAGATGCACGTCAGTTTCGATCTTGGTATACAGCACGATGCCGAACCCGAACATGCCCGAAAACACGATCCCCATCACCGTGTCCTGCTTGACCCTGCTGTTGTCGCTGAGAAATCCGGTCAGCAGCGCACAGAACATGCCCGCACAGAACGCCCCGACGATCAGCGGGATGTTCAGCAGATAGGCAAGCACCACGCCGGGCAGCACCGCGTGGCTGATCGCATCGCCCATCAGCGACCAGCCCTTCAGCACCAGATAGCACGACAGCAGGCTGGTCGGCACGGCGATGATGGTCACGATCAGGAATGCCTCGTTCATGAACGCGAATTGGAACGGCATCAGAAGGGTGTCCATCACGATGCCCCCAGCGCGGCGCTGGCCCGCCTGCGCGCGGCAAGATACCCGTGCTTCGGCGCCAGAAAGAATGCCACCAGAAACAGCAGCGTTTGCAGCGTCACGATCAGACCGCCCGTCGCACCATCGACGAAATAGCTGAGATACGCCCCGAAAAAGCTGGTCAGGCTGCCGATGGCGACACTGAGGACCAAGAGGCGGGGAAATCGGTCGGTGAGAAGATAGGCGGTCGCGCCGGGTGTCACCACCATGGCGATGACCAGAAATGCGCCCACCGTCTGCAACGCCGCGACGCAAGAGGCAGACAGCAGCGTGAAGAACATCACCTTGAGAAGATCGGGGCGCAGGCCGATGGACCGCGCGTGATTCTCGTCAAAGAACGCAACCAGCAGATCCTTCCATTTGACCAGCAGCACCCCCAGGGTGACGAAGCCGATGACCGCAAGCTGGATCGTGTCGCCCGGCGTGATCGCGAGGATGTTTCCCAGCGTGATCGTCTGGATCGAAACCGACGTCGGATAAAGCGATACCATGAACAGACCCAGACCGAAGAACGCGGTAAAGATCAGCCCGATGATCGTGTCCTCCTTCAGCCCGGTGCGCTGGTTCAGAAACAGCATCGCCCCGGCGGCAAGCCCGCCCGCGAGGAACGCGCCAAGCGCGAACGGCAGGCCCAGCATGTACGCCCCGGCGACACCCGGAACGATGGAATGGGACAGCGCGTCGCCGATCAGCGACCAGCCCTTCAGCATCAGATAGCACGACAGGAAGGCGCAGATCGCACCCACCAGGGCGCTGACCCACATGGCGTTGAACATGTAGCCATAGGAAAACGGTTCGAGCAGCGCAGCGATCACGCGCCATCGCTCCGGCGGATCCTGTCGCGGTTCGCCTTCGCGGCATTGCGGTCGGCCTCGTCGCCATAAACGACGAACGGGCGCTCGTCATCCGTGATGACGCGGACCTTTCGCCTGTCGTCGTCATCATGCAGATCCGATCCGCCCAGAACGAAATGTCGCAGCACGCCGCCGAAGGCACGTTCCAGATTGGCATGGGTAAACGTCGTCTCGGTCGGGCCGTAGGCCAGCACGGTCTTGTTGACCAGAACAGTGCGGTCGCAGAAATCGGTGACGGATCCAAGATTGTGGGTGCTGACCAGCATCACCCGTCCCTCGTCGCGCATTTCGCGCAGCAGGGCGATGATCGCATCCTCGGTCTTGACGTCGACGCCGGTGAACGGTTCGTCCAGCAGGATGACCTGACCGTCCTGCGCAAGGGCGCGGGCAAGGAACACGCGCTTGCGCTGGCCGCCCGAAAGCTCTCCGATCTGTCGGCGGCGGAATTCGCTCATGTTCACCCGGTCCAGCGCCCCCGCCACTGCCGCATGATCGGCGGGGCGCGGCCGCCGCAGAAATCCCATCTTCCCGTAGCGACCCATCATCACCACATCCTCGACCAGCACCGGAAACGACCAGTCGACCTCTTCGGCCTGTGGCACATAGGCGACGATGTTCTTTGCCAGGGCTTCCTTCACCGGCATGCCCAGCACCGATATGCTGCCCTTGGCGGGCGGCACGAACCCCATGATCGCCTTGAACAGGGTGGATTTGCCTGCGCCGTTCACCCCGACCAGCGCCGCGATCGTGCCCAGCGGAATCTCGAACGTCGCATCGTGCAGTGCGGTGTGGCCGTTGCGATAGCTGACAGTGACGTCGCGCACCGCGATGCCTGCGGTGGCGGTCATCGGGTCAGCCCCCTTGCGATCGTGTCGGACGTGACGCGCAGCAGGTCGATATAGCTTGGCACCGGCCCGTCGGCCTCTGTCAGGCTGTCGACGTACAGCACCCCGCCATAGCGCGCCCCGGTTTCCCGCGCCACCTGTTCGGCCGGTGCCTGACTGACGGTGCTTTCGCAGAACACCGCCGGGATGTCGTTGTCACGCACCCCGTCGATGACCTTGCGCACCTGTTGCGGCGTGCCCTGGCTGTCGGCGTTGATCGGCCAGAGGTACAGCTCGCGCATCCCGAAATCCCGGATCAGATAGCTGAACGCGCCTTCGCATGTCACCAGCCAGCGCTGCGCCTCGGGGACCGCCATGATCTCGTCGCGAAGCGGCGCGATGGCGTCGGTGATCCGTTTCTTGTAGTCCGCCGCATTGCTTTCATAGATCCCGGCGTTGTCCGGATCGTAAAGGGCAAAGGCATCGCGGATGTTGTCCACGTAGATCAGGGCGTTGTCCAGGCTCATCCAGGCATGGGGATTCGGCTTGCCCGTATATTCGCCCGCAGAGATGCCGATGGGATCGATGCCGTCGCTCAGGGTGACGCTGGGAACATCGCTGAGGTTGGACAGGAACTGTTCGAACCACAACTCCAGGTTCAGGCCGTTCCACAGGATCAGATCGGCACCCTGGGCGCGGATGATATCGCGGGGCGTCGGCTGATAGCCGTGGATTTCCGCGCCCGGCTTGGTGATGCTTTCCACGATCGCGGCGTCCCCCGCCACGTTGCGGGCCATGTCAGCGATGACCGTGAACGTGGTGACCGCCTTGAACGGGTCGCCCTGCGCACCGGCAACGAGCGGCGATGACAGGCAGACAAGCGTGGCGAAAACGGTGGTCCGGGTGGACATGCGGCTGCTCCGGATGTTTGGCGGGTTGCATGGAAATGCGTATGAGAACGATTCGCGGTTGTAAACGGATTTGATAACCATTCGCAAAGATAGTACAGAGTTGCGAACGGAGTCCGCACCATGTCCCTTGCCCGCGAAAAGATCGCCAAGTTGTCCGGCGCCCTGCGCAAGTCCGGCATCCGGGTGACCCGGCAGCGGATCGCGCTGCTGTCGGTCCTTGTGGATGCCGACGATCACCCCGATGCCGAAGAGCTGCACCGGCGCACAAAGCTGGTGGAACCGGCAGTGTCGCTGGCAACGGTCTATCGCACCCTTTCGGTGCTGGAGGGCGGCGGCGTGGTCGCGCGCCACAGCTTCGAGGGTGGCGGCGCACGATTCGAGACCGCGAAAGAACAGCACCACGACCACATCGTCGATCTCGACAGCGGCGAGGTGTTCGAATTTAACTCCGACAAGATCGAACGCCTGCAGACGGAAATCGCCGCAGAGCTTGGATATGAGGTGGTGCACCACCGGATGGAGCTTTATTGCCGCAAGCGACCCGGCGGTCGCTGATCCGCCCCACCGCGACCCGTGGCCATGTGACCGCCGGGTCAGATCCGCATCTGAAAGGTTGTCCGCTTTTGCCCGCCTTCGTTCTCGTCAAGATCGCCCTGCTTGCCATGGTGCTAGGGTTTTCCGCCCAGGCACAGACGGGCGACACCCCGCCGGACAGCACCGTCCAGTCCGAACCCGCTCCGTCCGAACCAGCGCCAGCCAATGCAGCCCCGGCAGATGCCACGTCAGGCGATGCCGCGTCGGCGCCCAGCCAGACCCTGATCGACATCCTGCAGGACGACACCGCCCGCGCCGCCCTGATCGCCCAGTTGCAACAGACGGTGCCTGCATCCGGCGCTGACCCGGATGCAGGCACGGCGGCGGACGCCCCCGCCGACCCGACCGTGGCGCAAAGCGTGGTGGCCGTAGTGACACGGGTGCTGGAATCGACAGGCGGGATCGTCGAGACGACGCTCGTCGAAATCCGGCGGGTGGCCGATCTCGTCCGCTCGCTCAGGGTCACGGACTGGACCCTGTCGCCCGATGGCCTCACCCTGGTCATGGTGATCGGCGCCGTGATTCTCGTCAGCCTTTGCGCCAAGCTCGCTCTGGGCCGGGTGATCGCGCGCAACCCCGTCACCGCCCTCACGCCGATCCGCGAAAGGGGTCGGCTGATCCTGCTCTATGGGGTCCTGCGTGTCGTCAGCCTCATTGCGGCGCTCGGCGCAGGCTATCTGGTGTCGGTGCTGCGCGGGTCCGGAAACGCAGGACCCTCGTCCACCGAAGCGATCTTTCTGACCAGCGTGCTGACGTTCGGGGTATGCCGGATCGCCCTGCGCATCCTCGTGACGCCCGACGCCGAACACGAACCCGCGCTGTCACACCTGCATCCCCGCGCACAGGAGGCCGTCTATCGCACCCTTCGCGGCTTTGTGGCTGCGCTCACCTTCAGCTTCATGTTCATCCTGCCGCTGGTGCGCGAATGGGTCGGGTTCTCGACCGTGCGTCCCGTGCGCACGCTGCTTGTCACCCTGCTGCTGATCCTGGCGATCATGACGTTGCGCCGGATCGTCGACAAGCTGGACAGGGCGCGCGCCGATGCCCGGCCCGACGCAGACGGCACCGGCGTGATGCTGTCGCGCGGGGTCCAGTCGGCCTGGCGGGCGATCTGGCCGCCGCTGACCACGATCTACATCATCTATTGCTGGCTGATCGCCGTCACCCGGCCCCGTGAACTGGGCGACGTGGTGCTGGGTGGCACGCTCTATTCCATCGCCGCCGTGCTTATGGCCCTGGCAGGGTTGTGGATGATGCAAGTGTCGACGCGGATGTCCCTGGCCCTGCCGTCGCCCGTCGACCGGGTGATGCCGGACCTCGCGATGCGGATCTCTCGACTGTTGCGGATCCTTGTCGCCATGGTGTCCGTCGTCGCGATCCTAGGCGCACTGGTCACGGTGCTGACGGCATGGAACCTCATATCGCCCGAAAGATGGCTGTCGGACCCCGCGGTGCAGCAAATCTACTGGCGTCTCGTCTCCGCGGCTCTGCTGGCCTGCTTTCTCGCCTTGATCTGGGCGGTCATCGCATCGTTCGTGGATCAGCGCCTGCGTGGCGCCGCCCTGATCGACAACAACCGCGCACGCACGCTTCTGGGATTGTTCCGCAACGCGTTCACAATCTTTGTCGCGGTATTGGGCGCGATGGTGGTGCTGTCGCAGCTCGGCATCGACATCGCGCCGCTTCTGGCCGGTGCGGGGGTGATCGGCCTTGCCATCGGTTTCGGCTCGCAAAAGCTGGTGCAGGACATCATCACCGGCGTCTTCATCCAGCTCGAGAATGCCATAAACGAAGGCGACGTCGTCGGCGTGGCCGGGATTACCGGAAGCGTGGAAAAGCTGTCGATCCGGTCGGTCCGGCTGCGCACCCTGGACGGGGCGGTCCACATCGTGCCGTTCTCTTCGGTGGATACCGTGACCAACCTCAGCCGCGACTTCAGCTATCATCTGGCCGACATGGGCGTCGCCTACAAGGAAAAGGTCCCCAACGTGATCGCCGCGATGCAGGCTGCGTTCGACACGTTGCGCGCGGGCGTGCACGGCCCCGACATCATCGGCGATTTCGAGGTTCACGGCGTCACCGCCCTGGGCGACAGCAGCGTCACGGTGCGCGGCCGCATCAAGACGCGGCCGGGGCGGCAATGGGCGCTGGGGCGCGACTATACCGCCCTGTGCAAAGAGGAGTTCGAGGCCCGCGGCATCGAGATCCCGTATCCCCACCAGCAGATCCTGCTGCCCACGGCGTTGACCGATGCCCTGTCGCGGGCCGGCCGGGATTCAAAGCCTGCCGAAACCTGAGGACCGGTCCGCCCCCTGGAGCGCCGGACGACTCCAGACCGCCAGGATGTCGCCGGGTGCGGGG
>JBGTLJ010000431.1:0-3357 GCA_041744175.1 Oceaniglobus sp.
CGCAGACCGGCGATCCCGACGCCGCGCCGCCACTGGGCGACGTTCTCGGGACCCGGGGCAGCGCGTCCGATCCCGACCTCTGGCGCGCGCTGCGCTTTGACACCGCTGACGTCACGACCCAGAACAACGGCCCCGCCGCGACCGTTCTGATCCAAGACGACGGCATGGCCTGGCTGCAATGGCGTCGCGGTCCGGTGGCCACCTGGGGCGCGCTGCTTCTTGGCGGCACCATTGCCGTGCTGGCGCTGTTCTACCTGATCCGGGGCCGCATCCCGATCGAGGGACCGCGCACGGGCCGCACCCTGACCCGGTTCAAGGCGATCGAAAGGTTCGGCCACTGGCTTCTGGCCGGCTCGTTCATCCTGCTGGGGCTGACCGGCCTGATCTCTCTTTTCGGGCGCAAGGTGCTGATTCCTGCCTTTGGACACGATGCGTTCTCCACGCTCGCCGTTGCATCGAAATGGGTTCACAACAACGTCTCCTGGGCGTTCATGGTGGCGCTCGTGCTGATCTTCTTCTTCTGGGTGCTGCACAATTTGCCCGACCGCACCGATGTCAAATGGCTGCTGAAGGGCGGAGGAATCTTTGGCGGCGGCCATCCCCCGGCGCGGAAATTCAACGCGGGCCAGAAGCTGATCTTCTGGTCGGTGATCGTGCTGGGCACGTCGATCTCGGCCTCGGGGCTGTCGCTGCTGTTTCCCTTCGAACTTCCGATGTTCGGCGCGACTTTCGAAAAGATCAACGCGCTCGGGGTGCCCGGCTGGTTCGGCTGGGCGGCCCTGCCCGCCGATCTGTCCCCGCAGGCGGAAATGCAGTACGCCCAGATCTGGCATGCCATCGTCAGCCTGGTGCTGACTGCGATCATCTTTGCCCACATCTACATCGGATCCGTCGGGATGGAAGGCGCCTATGACGCCATGGGTTCCGGCGAGGTCGAGGAACAGTGGGCCCGCGAACACCACAGCCTCTGGGTCGAAGAGGTCGAGGCGAAAGAGAAACGGGCGCCGACACGTGGGGCACGCGCGTGAAACCGTTGCTCGCGGCCCTTGTCGTCCTCGCCCTGATCTCTTACGGCGCAAACTACGGGCTGAGCCACTATGCCGGTTTCTCTGCGTCCGACCGCACCACGGTGGGCAATAGCGTGCGCCTGGGCGACTAGGCCGGCTGGGCGATCCGACATCGCTGTGGTCATCTATCTGCGTGACCCGGTGTCAAATCGTCCGGGCAGGACGGTGCGGCGAACCTTTCGCATCACGGCTCAGACCTCCCCCCGCCTGGCAAGTTTCGTCACGATCGCCGCGACGATCGTATCGGGCGGCGGCGCGATATCGACGGTGATCGACGCCTCGTCGGGTCCCGGAGGCTCAAGCGCCGTGAACTGGCTGTCCAGCAGCGATGTCGGCATGAAATGCCCTTCGCGCAGACCCATCCGGCCCGCGATCAGCGCCTTGTCTCCCGCCAGATGCACGAACATGACCGGCCCGCCCGCGCCCGCCCGGATGCGGTCCCGGTAAACCCTCTTGAGGGCCGAACAGCCGATGAAGGTCTGCCCCGTGGCCGCGCCCAGCACCGCTCCGACACGGTCCAGCCATGGCGCGCGGTCATCGTCGCCCAGCGGGATGCCGGATTCCATCTTGGCGATGTTCGCGGGCGGGTGCAGATCGTCGCCGTCGATATAGGTGGCGCCCATGGCAGCCGCGACCCCGGCGCCGATCACGCTCTTGCCGCAGCCGGAGACACCCATCACGACGAATTTTTCCATAGGCCCCCCCTTGGTGACGAATGTCCTTGCGGCTTGGCCGGGTGTCAAGCGCAGGATCGGCCGTGCCTATCCCGTCAGATCCGGCCAACGCGGGCGCAGCGGCCCCGTTGCCGCAAGCCAGGCCGCTGCCGCGCCGACCTCGGTTGTACGCGGTTACCCCCAGGAACATCGCGGGGGCGAAACCGATCCCCGCGCATCGCCCGGACCTGCAAACGGCATGTCATGGCGGATGCTGAACCAAGAGCGCTGGCCGCTCTGGATCAGGACCATGCCCGGTGCCAGTCGGTCCGACGTCACCGAGGGCCCCGGCGAAACAGGCGCCGTTGTCGCGAAGGTTGCGGTGCAACTGACAGCCCCGGGGCGGGCGACCCCATGGCGGCTTGAAAACCGCCTGTCAGTATTCCGAACGCCGCTTTCGTTTGGTGCCGGTCGCAGCCTTATCGGCCGAGCATGCGTCGGATCCCGGCCCTTTCATATGGGAAAGGTCCGCCCACGAAACGTCGTGACCGGGCACGGTGCATCTTTGCCGAACCGCAGTTCAACCGGAGACCGGTGACGACAGCATTCGGCGACACGGCGACCGATATCGGCGCGTTCGTCTCTCTGGCAAGCACCCTGACGCCCGGTGAAGGATCCTACCAGGACTCGCTACGTTCGATCAATGACGAGTTGGCCAATGGGCTTTGACTGTCAGGGAAGACTGCCGCCCAATTCGTCGTCGATATGTACCTGGATGATGTCGTCAAAGGTCGACTCGGCTTTGAACCCCAGGGCAATCGCTCTTTCAGGGTCGAAATTCTCGGGCCAGCCCGCAACGATGCGGGCGATCGTGTCGTCGGGCTCATGGCGGATCAGTGCGACGGCGTCGTTGCCCGCGACACGACGCAGGGCCTCGATCTGCTCGCCGACAGTCGCGCTCAGCCCCGGCATCGACAGGTTGCGCCTTTGGCCCAGAGGCGCGGTGTCGATCGTCGCCGCATGAAGCAGAAAACCGACGGCCGAGCGGGGACTGGCATGCCAATGGCGGACATCCTCGGACACCGGCAATATCGCGGGCTGACCCACGAGGGGTTCGCGCAGGATGTTGGAAAAGAAACCAGACGCTGCCTTGTTGGGCTTGCCGGGTCGCACGCAAATCGTCGGAAGCCGGATGCCAACACCGTCGAGAATGCCGCGCCGCGAATAATCGGCGAGCAAAAGCTCGCATATCGCCTTTTGGG
Organism: Oceaniglobus sp.; assembly: GCA_041744175.1. GTDB lineage: Bacteria > Pseudomonadota > Alphaproteobacteria > Rhodobacterales > Rhodobacteraceae > Oceaniglobus. The sequence continues at coordinate 2,983 of JBGTLJ010000431.1, forward strand.
TACCGTAGCTCGTCTGCGGCGTATGATGGAACGTGTCACCGATCCGATCGGGAAACGGCGCGCCGAAGATCGCGATGGACGACGTGAAAACGACGCGCGGAACATAGGCATTCCGAAACCCTTCGGCACGAATTGCCTCGAACAGGAACCGGGTCCCGTCCAGATTGATCCGATAGCCCTTGTCGAAATCGGCCTCGGCCTCGCCCGACACGATGGCCGCCAGATGAAAGATTACGTCAGGTCGCGATAGCACCAGCGTTTCGGCGACCCCCGGATCCGAAAGATCGGCGGCGCGGCAGGTCAGGTGGCCTGTGAAACCATCGGGCGCCTCGCGCTCGACGACGTCGATCAGGGACAGCGCCGTCAGTGGCGCGT
>JBGTLJ010000432.1:0-3976 GCA_041744175.1 Oceaniglobus sp.
CAGCCGTTCCGGCACGCCTGCCGCCCGACGCCGCGCCCGTCACGTCCGGCGCCGATGACGCCTCCGATGTCACGCTCCATGAGCGTCCGGAGCACCGCCCCGGTCACGGCGCGCAGGAAGTCCCCCTCACCGTGCCTATGCAACCGCTCGGTCAGGGTCATGTCGGTCCCGGTCACCGGGGTCTGCACTCGGCTCGTGGTCGAAGCGTGCAAACGCCACCATCACCGACGTCCCCGACGTCCCCGTTGGCCACCCCGGTCGCACCTCCAGCGCGGCGCAAACGTCCACCACGTCCTGGGACGCCACCATGACGCGTTCGAGCGCTGCGATTCGCCGACGATCTGGTTCGATCCCGCCATGACCCGGGAGGCCGCGCCGACCGGCAGGCACCCTCGACGGCCCGATCGTGGCAATGCCGCGATCCGGACCTGCCTGACCATGAAGGTGCTGTCCGGCATGGCGCCTCGCCAGACGACCGGTGTCGTTCAGACCCTGCTCCGACTGATCGACCCGGACCGGGCGATGCCGAACTTCAGCACGTTGCCGCGTCGGCAGAAGACCCCGAAGGTCAACAGCCCCTATCGCGGGTCGCAAGGGCCCTTGCCCCTCCTGATCCCCTCTCGGGACATTGCCGGGCAATGTCCTGCCGGGCAACGGACAGAGCCGGGATCAAGGGGGAAGACGCGTGGAACGTCCGCAGGCACGGCGGCACGAAGCGTCGTGTCCGGCGCAGGATCCCCATGGGCATTGACGAACAGACGCCGACAATCCGGGCGGCGGAGTTCACCACCGGCAACATGGGCGAGGCACCCATGCCACCCGAACTCCTCGACCGGATCCCTCCCGGGCAACAGGTCGCCAGCGGCGCCGCCCCCTCCTGGCGATGCACGCATCGCCTGTCGGGCAATGGACGGTGCCTTCGACAGGCGCAGGTGTCATGACGCCATCGACGTCCGCGGCGCACCCGCGAACGTTCCGCCGCGCAGGAACGCCAGGCCGTGGACGCCGGACACCGCCGGAGCTGTCGCATGAAACGAAGCCCTGCGCGCATCCAGACGCTTCGGGGTGGGGGGACAATCCGGCGACGATGGAGCAGATACCACCGCCAAGGCCGCGTTGAAACAAGGATCCACTGCGTGAAACTGCGGAGCCGACGGCTGGCCGCGCGGGACGTCGACCGTCAGGTCGCCGGGTTCCGGATCCGTGCCGCCGTCCAGAACGGATTCACCGGACCCGGTATCTCCGTTCCCGAAACCGTGGGACAGGTCTGTCCGGGGGATGGGAAGGTCCGCCTGTCACCCGATTTGTGCTACAGAGCCAATCGAGCCCGCCACGACTTTCATCGCGGGCGCAAAGCCGCTGGCTCCTGCCGATGGCATCCGAATGCCACAACAGCGCGGCCGTTGTCGGCAATGGGGCGGCCCGATCCGTTTGCGCGCCGGATCCGGGAACGCAAAGCCAACGGGGGAGTTACAGCAAAACCCCGGAAATGCCCGGCAGACCCTGGCAGACCGACATCTGTGAACTGGAGTTTTCCCATGCCCGACACGACCCGCCCGACCTTGTCGGATTCGACAGAAAGCGAGACGACGCGCGGTGACGGCGGCGAACTGCACCAGCGCCCCGGAGGTGACGTGCCGGTGATGACCAGCGCGAACGGAACGCCCCTTTCGGACGACGAGAATTCGCTGCGCGCCGGAGTACGCGGACCAACGCTGATCGAGGACCAGTTCTTTCGCGAAAAGATCTTTCACTTCGATCACGAACGGATCCCAGAGCGTGTGGTCCATGCCCGCGGTGTGGGCGCGCACGGTTATTTCGAGGCGACGGAGGATCTGTCGGACATCACCCGCGCCGCTGTGTTCAGGAAAGGTGAGCGGACCGAGGTTTTCGCCCGTTTCTCGACCGTCGCCGGCAATCAGGGCTCGCCCGATCTGGCGCGCGATGTGCGCGGATTCGCGGTCAAGTTCTATACTTACGAGGGCAACTGGGACCTTGTCGGCAACAATATCCCGGTTTTCTTCATTCAGGACGCCATCAAGTTCCCGGACCTGATCCATGCCGCCAAGCAAGAGCCGGACCGCGGGTTTCCTCAGGCGCAGACGGCACACGACAATTTCTGGGACTATATTTCGCTGACGCCCGAGGCGATGCACATGGTGATGTGGATCATGTCCGATCGCACCATCCCGCGTTCATTGCGGTTCATGGAGGGGTTCGGTGTCCACACCTTCCGGCTGATCGATGGCGAGGGCAAATCGACTTATGTCAAGTTCCACTGGAAGCCGAAGCTGGGGATGCAGTCTGTCGTCTGGAACGAGGCGGTCAAGATCAATGGCGCCGATCCCGATTTCCACCGCCGCGACCTGTGGGCCGCGATCCAGAACGGTGACTTCCCGGAATGGGAACTGGGAATGCAGCTTTTCGACGATACGTTTGCCGACGCATTTCCCTTCGATATCCTTGACGCGACCAAGCTCATTCCCGAAGAGGATGTGCCGGTCCGCATCGTCGGGCGCATGGTGCTTGACCGGGTTGTCGACAATTTCTTCGCCGAGACCGAGCAGGTGGCGTTCCAGACAGGCAATGTCGTGCCCGGGATCGACTTTACCAACGACCCGCTGTTGCAGGGCCGCAACTTCTCGTATCTCGATACGCAAATCAAACGGCTCGGATCGACGAATTTCACCCATCTGCCAGTCAATGCGCCGCGCTGTCCGTTCCATCATTTCCAACAGGACGGCCACATGGCGTTCCGCAACCCGGTGGGCCGGGCAAACTATCAGCCAAACTCATGGGGCGGTGAAAAGGGCGGGCCGCGTGCCGACCCGCAGAAGGGTTACGTGTCCCATCCGCAAGAGGTGCAGGGTGAAAAACGCAAGGCAAGGTCAGAGACGTTCGCCGACCATTACAGCCAGGCGCGGCAGTTCTACATCTCGCAGACCGAGGTCGAGCAGCGGCATATCGTGATGGCGCTGACGTTCGAGCTGTCGAAGGTCGAGGCGGCGCACATCCGTACCGCAATGGTGGCGCATCTTGTGAACATCGATGAGGCGCTGGCAGGGCAGGTCGCCGATGGGCTCGGGATCGACGTTCCGGCTGCGGCACCCGTATCGGCTCCGGTTCAGAGAGATCTGGCAGAGTCACCGGCACTGTCGATCCTGCGCAACGGTCCCGAGAGCTTCAAGGGCCGCAAGCTTGGCATACTCGCGACCGACGGCGTCGATGCGGCGATGCTGTCCGGTCTCAGGTCAGCCATCGAGACCGTGGGCGGCATGGTCGAGATCGTCGCGCCGAAGATCGGCGGGATCACCGACAGCGAGGGCAATGCAATCCCCGCCGACCAGATGGTCGATGGCGGGCCCTCGGTTCTCTACGATGCGGTCGCCGTGCTGGCGTCGAAGGACGGCGGCAAGCTGCTGTCACAAAAGGCGACCGCAAGGGATTTTGTCACCGATGCCTTCGCACACTGCAAGTTCATCGCATATTCGCCCGAGGCAATGCCGCTGTTTGAAAAGGCCGGTATGGCGGAAGATATGGACCAGGGCTGTGTGGATATTGCCGCCATGCAAACGGACAGCTTGGTAACGATGCTGGGCAAGCTGCGGCACTGGGATCGCGAGCCCGGTCAACGCGGGACCTAATCCCCGGCGCGGGCATGAATATTGCTGCCCGGAGGGCGGGAGACTGCTCGTGCAGCCCGCAGGGAACTACGGGACGCAACTCGGTCGATGCTGGTACTGTTTCAGATGCCGGTACTGTTTCGGATGGGGCAAAGCCGTCCGTGTCCGGAACGGCCGCCTTGACCCGGTCGCGTCCCAGCCCCCCGCGGATCACGTCCGTCGAGGTGGTGTGGATCTCGGGAGGGGGTGATCGGGTGGCGTTTGTGGCTAGGCTGAGGCGCGGGTCGATTTCCTCCTGGTCGACGGGCGGGGGCCCTGACCGTCATCTGGGGGCCCGAGGTCTGCCGTTCGTC
>JBGTLJ010000433.1:0-1610 GCA_041744175.1 Oceaniglobus sp.
CGTGGCTGTCGGGACTGTCGGGGCAGTCGGGGCAGTCGGGGCATTTGCACAGCGGACGACGTCGAAAGCCAGCCGGCGGACGGTGCCGTCACCGGTGCGGTTGATCTCGTCAATGATGCATTCGCCAAAATAGCGCAGCACCCAATCTCCGAGGAATTGCGAGGGCACGGTGAACGTGACCACGCCGTCCTGCTGGCCCGAAAAGGCCATCGGTGCGATCCAGGTGGTGAAGTTGTTGTCGCCGACCGCTTTGCGCAGTTCGTTGCGGACCATGCCCCATCGCTCGTTCGTCATCCGTATCGACCGCCCCGTCCGTTACAGCGTTACGGCCCCCGGCCCGCGCCTGCGGTCCCCCGGAATGCCTCTCGTCGTCGCGAAACGCATACGTCGGCACGGCACACAGGCCCGGTGCCCGGCGACTCCGTGCACGGATCGCCGGCGTCGCCAGTGTGCCTGCGTGACGACCGCGCCGCGAGCTACGCCATATCCGTCCGGGGCCCCTCCGAGCCCCGATCGCGGATCGCAGCCCGCCTCGCGGCGGTTGTGTTTTCGGACATTCCCTCGGCCTGCCGGCCAAGGCGGAAAACGCCAACGCCGTCCCTCGGGACGGCAGAGCGCATGTTCCGGAGACGACCGCCGGATCACGGTTCAAGCGGGGATAGTGGCGATCCTCGCTGGCACCGATGTCGGACCCTTGTCGGGCCGCCGTCTCCATGTCCCCCCAAAGATGTGAATCGCTGGATCAGGCTAGCAAGGCGCCTCGCGCAGGTGCAACAGAACTATGACCTTGACCCCGGCTTTCGGCAGCCGAATCCCGACCTAGCCAGAAACTGCGAGGTTCCCGCCACACAATGCCCCTCAAAACGCAAAGGCACGCCAACCGGCGCGCCTTGAAAGGTAGGGGATGGTCGCGCCGCGGGTGAAAGACGCCGGTTCACCGTCGCAAACCCGATGGACGGTCAAGGCCGCACAGGTCGCCTGCCAGTCGTCAGGCCAGCGCCTTCACCCGGCTCGAAAGCCGCGACATCTTGCGGGCGACGGTGTTCTTGTGCAGCACGCCCTTGGTCACGCCACGCATCAGTTCGGGCTGCGCTTCCCTCAGCGCGGATCCGGCAGCGGCCTGGTCTCCGGTGGCAATCGCTTCCTCGACCCGGCGAAGGAAGGTGCGGATGCGCGAGCGGCGCGCCTTGTTCACCGCGAATCGCGCCTCGTTCTGGCGGGCGCGCTTCTTGGACTGGGGCGAATTGGCCATGCTTGTCTCTGTGTGTTGGTGCAATCTTCCGGCGGCGGCGCCGATCGACGTGTCCTTAGAGTCGCCCCGTGCCCAAGTCAACCGCCGCCCCGACGTGCGTCCGGCGCCTACTTGTCGCGGAACTGCGGCTCGCGCTTGTCCAGAAACGCCGCCATGCCCTCGGTCTGGTCGTGGGTGGCAAAGCAGGCGTGGAAGAGACGCCGCTCGTGCAGCAGGCCCTCGGCCAGCGTGGTCTCGTAGGCGCGGTTCACCGCCTCCTTCACCGCCATGACGGTCAGCGCAGACTTGCCGGCGATCTTCTGCGCCGCCGCCATCGCCTCGTCCAGCAGCTTCTTGGCGGGCACGACCCGGCTGACCA
>JBGTLJ010000434.1:0-2347 GCA_041744175.1 Oceaniglobus sp.
GCGTTTCGCGCCCTGTTCGTCGGCCTGGCGGTGGCCGTCGTCTTCGTGCAGGTTCTGCCGTTCCGGATCGGCGACATGCGCTGGCCCGGCCCCGATATCCTGATGCTGCTGGCATTCGGCTGGGTGATGCGCCGTCCCGACTATATTCCCGCAGTGCTGGTTGCGGTGGTGATGCTGTTCACCGACATCGTGTTCATGCGTCCCCTCGGACTCTGGACCGCGCTGGTGCTGCTGGGGTTTGAATTCCTGCGGGCGCGCCAGCCGTTTTCCCGCGATCTTCCGTTTCCGGTGGAATGGGTGATGGTGGGTGTGGTGATTGCGGCGATCTCTTTCGCGAACACGCTGGTGCTGGCGATTTTCATGGTGGACCAGCCTGCCGTCAGGCTTACGGTGATACAGACGGCGATATCGATCCTCAGCTATCCGCTGATCGTGGCGATATCGCGCTATGCAATCGGCGTGCGAAAGGCCGCGCCGGGCGAAATGGATTCAATGGGGCAACGGATATGAGACGGTCGGCCAAGGACACTGAGGACAGCGCCCGCCAGATCACCAGGCGTGGTCTGGTGATGGGCACGGTTCAGATCGGGATGCTGGGCGTCCTCGGCTGGCGGATGCGCCAGATGCAGGTCGAACAGGCCGATGAATTCCGACTGCTGGCAGAGGAGAACCGCATCAACATGCGGCTGATCGCGCCGTCCCGGGGGATGATCTTTGACCGCAACGGCGTGGCGGTGGCGGAAAACACCCAGAACTACCGCATCGTCATCGTGCGCGAGGATGCAGGCGACGTCGACATGGTGATCGACCGGCTGCGGCAGCTGATCTGGCTCGACCCCGAAGAACTGGGCCGCTCGCTGCGCGAAATGCACCGCCGGTCGCCCTTCGTGCCCGTGACCCTCACGGACCAGCGCACCTGGGAGGATCTGGCGACCGTGGCGGTGAATGCCCCCGCCCTGCCCGGCATCGTCACCGATGTCGGGTTAACACGCCATTATCCGCGGGGCGAGGATTTCGCGCATATCGTCGGATATGTCGGCCCGGTGTCGGACTATGATCTGGGCAAGATCGACGACGACGACCCGCTGCTGCAGATCCCCAAGTTCCAGATCGGCAAGACCGGGGTGGAAAACAAGTACGAACGTGCGCTGCGCGGCAAGGCCGGCAGCAAGCGGATCGAGGTGAACGCCGCGGGCCGGGTGATGCGCGAACTGAGCCGCGACGGTGGCGTGCCCGGCACCGATCTGCAACTGACCGTGGACAACGGATTGCAGAACTTTGTCGAGGCGCGGCTGGCGCTGGGTCTGAGCGCGGCAGCGGTGGTGATGAACACCCGCACCGGCGATCTTCTCGCACTTGGCAGCGCGCCAAGCTTCGATCCCAACAAGTTCGTACGCGGCATCTCGGTGCGTGACTACGGCGCCCTGACCGAAAACATCTATCGCCCGCTGGCCAACAAGGCAGTGCAGGGCGCTTATCCGCCCGGGTCGACCTTCAAGATGATGGTCACCATGGCGGCGCTCGATTCCGGCGAGATCGGATCCGAGGATACGGTCTATTGCCCCGGGTTCTACAAGCTGGGGAACCGCCGGTTCCACTGCTGGAAACGCGGCGGCCACGGCTATGTGAACCTTGAAAAGAGCCTGCAGCAATCGTGCGACGTCTATTATTACGAGATGGCGCAGCGGGTCGGCATCGACAAGATCGCCGAGATCTCGCGACGGTTCGGGTTCGGCGAACGGTTCGACATTCCGATGTCGGCCGTCAACCCGGGCGCGATGCCGGACCGAGCGTGGAAACGCGAGCGCTACAAGGCCGAATGGCGGCTCGGCGATTCGCTGAACGCATCCATCGGTCAGGGCTATGTATTGGCGTCGCCGCTGCATCTGGCGGTCATGACGGCGCGGCTGGCCAGCGGCACCTCGATCGTGCCGCGGCTGGTGAAATCGGTGGACGGGGTGGAAACCCCGATCGTCGGGGCCGAACCGCTGGGGTTCAACGAAAATCACCTGCGCCTCGTGCGCCGTGCGATGTATGCGGTCAGCAACACCCAGCGGGGCACCGCGTTTTCGTCGCGCATCGTCAGCGATGCGATGCTTCTGGCGGGCAAGACCGGCACCAGCCAGGTACGCAACATCACCGTGGCCGAACGCGCCCGCGGCGTCACCAGCAACGCCGATCTGCCCTGGGAACGGCGCGACCATGCGCTGTTCGTGGGCTACGCGCCCTATGACAACCCCGACATTGCGGTGTCCGTCATTGTGGAACATGGCGGCGGCGGATCGGCCGTCGCGGCCCCGGTGGCGCGCGACATACTGCTCTTCGCCATGCACGGCGGGATGCCGCC
>JBGTLJ010000435.1:0-5620 GCA_041744175.1 Oceaniglobus sp.
CCCCCGATCTCCACGCACAACAGATCGGCCGTATCGCCGCGCCCGCCACCGCCGCGCAGACCCGCGACCACAAGCGCAAGAACGTCCCGCGTGGAAAACCGTCCGCTTTCAAAACGCTCGACCAGCTCGATCAGCGTGGCCGTCCCCAGCGATGCCTCAAGCTCGGCCAGGGCGCCGAGGGTCAGCTTGGCCACCCTCGGTGCACCGTCCAGCACCAGCGTCACTTCGCCCGCCCAGGGGTTGCCCATCACAAAGTCACAAAGCCGAGGATGCCAGCCGACGCGAGCGACATCTCGTAGGTCGCTTCGCCGTTGTAGGATCCGGCATATTCCAGTGACGTGACCTGAAACGGCCCCGACACGATGCCGAAATCGGGGATGATCACCTGAAAGTCGGGGGTCAGCCCGTCAAAGAACACCTGCCGCGCCCGGGCATCGGTAGTGTCATCCTTGAAGACCCCCGATCCCGAAAGCGATGCAGACTTGACGCCCGCTCCGGCCAGCAGCTCGCGCCAGCCGCCCTCACTCTCCAGCGTGGTCACGTCGACGCTCTCGGCGTTGAACGACACGCGGGTGGCCCGAAGACCCGCTATGGTTTCGAATTGCCCGGCCCCGGTCAGGTCGAGCTTGATGAGAAGATCCTTGCCATTCTGGGCAGCCATAACGATCACTCCGATGTGTTGGGTTCAGTTGTCTTCGGTCTGCGCCCGAAAACGCAGGTCGATACGTCTCTGGTCTCCGCTGCCGACGCGCCGCGCCTGGGCCTTAAGAAACCACAAACCGACGATCCGGCCGCGGCTCAGCGTCGGCGGGCTGGCAAGCAGCGCATCCGAAACAGCGCCGGCAGCCGCCTTCGCGGCCGAAAATCCGTAGGCGTCGGTCACGACGCTGATGACCAGATCGTGCAACGCGCCTGCGCCGCCCTTGTCGGACCGATCACGCACGTCCTCTTCGCCCAGCGTGACATAGGTCGTCGGCACAAGACCCGAAGGAACGGCATCGTAGATCGCATCGGCAACGATGCTCTGAAGCGTCGGATCTGCCACCAGTCTCTGATAGATCGCGACCTGCAAAGGGCCGGACATGCCATAGCTCACAGCGCGACCTCCTCATGGGCGTAGCAGACCAGATACACGCCGCCCGGCACCACCTCGGTAACCGCGTCGATCGTGAACAACCGGTTCAGATCGCGAAACCGCTGACCGGGTTCCGGGCGCGCGGGCGATCCCTGCGGGGCCGCGCGGACGGTGATGCGATACGTGATCCGTGACAGGGCGACTTCCTCGCCACCACGTGCGCGTCCGGTGCCGATGCTCAGGTCCGCCCAATGGATGCCCAGGGCGACCCATGTGCGCAGCTTGCCGCCCGCCCCGTCCGACGATTGCTGGGCGGTTTCCAGAACCAGCTTGCGGCTCAGCTGAACGCAGCTCACGACCGTGACCCGCCCAGAATGCGCAGCGTGCGGTAACGGCTTAACAGACCCGATATGGCAGTGGAAACCTCGCACTCGGCGCCGCCGCCGCGCCCTTCGTAATACTGCGCGGCCAGCATGAACACCGCTTGGGCCATATCGCCCGGCACCCTGGCCCACTCTGCGAACCCGGCGGTGAACGAAATCTCGGCCTGACCGGCCAGCGGAATTCGCGGCAGCATGTAGCCAGAAGAGATCAGCATCGGCGCATGGTCGTCGCGGATCAGGCGATAGGATGCGGGCTCTACCGTCGTCTCGATCCCAAGGCGATCGGAAATGGCAAGCCGGGTCACGACACTGACCGGGGCCAGCGGCAGGATCTGCCGCGACAGCTCGCGCCAGGCCGCAATCCGCAGAACGTAATCGTGGGCCAGAACCGCCTTGCCGCAATATCCCTCGACACGCGCCAGGGCGGCGCGCAGACAGGCTTCAAGGACAGTGTCCTGCAAGCTGTCCTCGCCAAAGCCGGTGCCCAGCCGCAGATGGTCGCGGAACTTGGCAATCGGCAAAGCGTCGGTGGCGACTGGTGTCACTTCGACTGCATTCATGGAAATCACTCCGAAATTCCGGACCCTTGCCGAACCGAAAGGCCGCCGTGGCCCGGAACGGTCGAAAGATGGGCGCGCGTCCCTGCGTCGCTCAGACGGAGGGAAGCAGCTAGACAGCGCAGGTGGATCGACGCGCGCCCAGTCCGGGCCGGGCTGGAACGCCCGACCCGCCCCGACCCTTAGGAGGTCGAGAACTTGAGCAGCTTGATGGCTGCAAAGTCGCTCACATCGCCGCCGACGCGCTTGGTTGCGTAGAACAGTACGTGGGGTTTGGCGCTGAACGGATCGCGCAGGATGCGCAGATCGGGGCGTTCGGCGATGGTATAGCCCGAACGGAAATCGCCGAACGCGATGGAATAGGTCCCGGTCGCGATGTTCGGCATTTCCTCAGCGATCAGAACCGGATAGCCGAGCAGCCGCGCAGGCTCGCCGGCGGCCAGACCGTCGGACCACAGGAAGCGGCCATCGGCATCCTTCAGCTTGCGCACGGTGCCTGCGGTCTTGCTGTTCATCACGAACGACCCGTTGGAGCGGTACTGCGCATCCAGTGCGTAGACCAGATCGACAAGGGAATCCGCACCCATGAACGCACCGTTGGCGCCCGAGGCGATGTAGCCGAGCGAATCCCAGGCCCAGCTTGCATCGGCAACCTTGGGGTGGTTCAGGAAACCGCGCGGCTTGTCCACGCCGTCGCCATTTACGAACGCACTGGCCTCGTAGCGCGCGAACTTGTCGGCGATGCGCCCGGCCAGCCAGCCTTCGATGTCGAACGCGGCATCGTCCAGCAGCCGCTGGGATGCCTTGGGCAGCGCCGAAAGCTCGTGAAGCGGAATGACGATCCGGTCGATCGTCGGGGTGCCGGTTTCGGCCTGGTTTCCGGTCTCGCTGGCCCATCCGGCACCGATGTCGGTGGTGTCGACCAGAACGTCATAGGACGTCGCCTCGACATTGACGACCGTGGCGACCGTGCGGATCGATGCGGTCGAACGCAGGACCGACTGTACCGTCTGCGACGTGACCGGATCCACCAGATAACCGCCGTCGCTGTTGATGGCGGTGTTCAGCGACTTGCCGTCCAGTTCCAGACCGCGCAACCCGTCGTCATCGCCCGACCGCACATAGGCCTCGAACGCCTTCTGATGCGGGGCTTCGGCCTCGGCAGTCCGGGCCAGGGCGGGGCGACCCGCCAAAAGTGTCTTACGATCCAGCATGTTCACTCGCTCTTCCGTTTGTTTCAGTTTCATCTCAATGCCGTCCTGAAAACGCTTCAGGTCGCCCACCAGCCCGCTCAATGCGCGCGCCACTTCCTGTTCGGGCAGATCTTCTCTGACCCCAGACTTCGTCTCGGTCTTGCTCATCGCAGTTCCTCTCGGTGAATGCGGGGTCAGCCCCGCGTCAGCAGCCCACGCGCGTCCTCAAGGGCCGCCGCCAGACCGCGCAGGGTGTCTGCCGAGGGGTCGTCCCCCTTCGCCCCCACCCGCGCCTCGGGAAGCATCGGGAAGGTCACCAGCGACACCTCCCAAAGCTCCAATTCATGCAAATGCCGCAGGCCCTTGGCATCCTTGCTGGCCTTCTTGGTGCGGTATCCGATCGACAGCCCGTCGATGGCCCCGGCACCGATCAGCGCGATCGCCTCGCGGCCCTTTTCCACGTCGGCCAGGATCCGGCCCTTGACGTAAAGACCCTTGGCATCCTCGCGCACCGCCTCCCAGACGCCGATGGGCTGGGCCGGGTCGTGCTGCCACAGCATCTTGACGCGGCCGCCCTTGGCGTTCAGCGCCGACAGCGAGGCAGCATAGGCCCCCGGTGCCACCACATCGCCGCCCTGATCGCAGGCGCCGAACAGGCTGGCATAGCCCTCGATCACCGACCCATCGACAACCGACACCTCGCCGCCGATGCGGCAGAACTTGCGCTCCAGATCGAATTCCATGTCGCTCATTCCTCGTTCTCCAGCTTGGGCAGACCCAGAAGCGCCCGCTTTTCCCCGTCCGTCAGGAAATCGGCGGATGCGACCCGGGCCCATTGCGCATCCCGCTCGCCGCTCAGCGCGCTCACCTGATCCAGGTCGTATTTCAGCTCGACCGCCTCGCCGCTGAACCCCGCCAGCCAGTACGAAACGCTCGCACAGACACGCGCCGCCAGCGGCAGAACGGTCAGCCGGTAAAACGCACGGTGCGCTTCGGCATAGTTGGCATAGGTCGCATCGCCGGGGATCCCCAGCAGCATCGGCGGCACACCGAAGGCCAGCGCGATCTCCCGCGCGGCGGATTCCTTGGTTTTCTGAAACTCCATGTCGGACGGCGAAAACCCCATGGGTTTCCAGTCCAGACCGCCTTCCAGCAGCATCGGGCGGCCGGCATTGCGCGCTCCCTGGTGATGCATCTCCATCTCGCTCAGCAGGCGGTCGTACTGATCCGCACCCAGCGTGCCCTGCCCGTCCAGCCCGCGATAGATGATCGCGCCCGATGGCCGGGCGGCATTGTCCAGCAATGCCTTGCTCCACCGCGACGCCGAGGTGTGGACATCCAGCGCCTGCGCCGCCGCCTGCATGGGCGACAACCCATAGTGATCGTCCTGGGGATGGAACGCCTTGACGTGACAGATCGGCCCAACCCCGCCCTCGACGGCAAAGCGATGCGCCTTGCCCCCCACCGCATATTCGTAGGCAACGGGCCATCCATCGGCACCGGGGATCAGCTTCATGCGGTCGCTGCGCAGAACATGCAGCTCCAGCGGCACGCCCTCCTCGCCCACCGCCTCGAGATACCCGTTCCCCGACAGCAGGATCTGTCCGTACAGCGCCTCGAACAGATCTGCCCGCCCCTGCCCCACATTGGGCCGGTTCACCAGCGACAGCAGCGGATGGGTCGCATACCGCGTCTCGCTGTCCTGCAACACCAGCGGCAATGCCGCCGCCGCCTCGGAAATCAGCCGCACACAGCGATACCCGACGGGATTGCCCGCAAACCCGGTGCGCGTCAGCGAAACGGTGTCGCGCGAGCTCCAGGCGACACGCCCCGTGGTGCCATAGGACACGACCGGACCGGTGGCCGATGCCTTGGCCTCGGGGGCCGCCGCGGATCGCTTGAGAAAGTCAAACACCATAGTCCGCTCCTGTCTGCGGCCCGTTCCAAAAGGTCGGGGGCCGGAATTTTGGCATCGCACATCCGGGCCGCTGCCCGACGGGCGCAACCGGATCTCGCAATGTCATCTTCGTCTGGGTCCACCGGCCCCCCTCACCGGCGTTTCCGGCAAGAGGGGCACTTCAAAGCGGATGAGAACACTATCCCACCACTTCGGTTACGTCTCGTTACCCCAGCGTACGCACCTTCGGGGCCATCCGCGCAACACCCGGCGCAAGGATCAGATCGTGCAGCGCCCAGACCAGGGCATCCACGCGGTCGGGGCTGCCCGAACCTTCATAGCCCTGGGTCGTCATCCGGCACATCTGGTCCTCCAGCTCGCCCAGTCCGGCCAGGTGCGACACCCGCCCCTGCTCGTACAGGGCGGCCGCGGGCTCGGCCCGCGTGATCTTGCCCGTTGTCGCATGCACCGACTTGTAGGCGATCAGCGGATCCACCTGGCGGACAACCGCCTCC
>JBGTLJ010000436.1:0-3824 GCA_041744175.1 Oceaniglobus sp.
CGGCACGCGCGGCGAGCGCCCCGGCGACCAGCACCGCGGGCGGAAGCCCGGTCGCCAGCACCGCCACCGCCCGGCGCAGATCGCCCGTATCCCCCGATAAAAGGAAGAACAGCGCCGCGCCGACGAACCATAGAGCCGCCAGCGCCAGCGCAAGTCGGTCGAAATCGCCGAACCGCAGCGGCGCCGCCGGACGGGTGAAAGCGCCCGGATCGTCGCCCCGGTTTCTTGCAGTCTCGCCCATGTCGGCCCCTTCGGCGCGGTTGCCCGACCCGTCAGCTGTAATGGATCTTCAGCACTTCATAGCTGCGCTGTCCGCCGGGGGTGCGCACCTCGACGCTGTCGCCCTCGTCCTTGCCGATCAGCGCGCGGGCCAGGGGCGACCTGATGTTCAGCTTGCCCGCCTCCAGATTCGCCTCGGGCTCGCCGACGATCTGATAGGTCTTCTGCTCGTCGGTATCCTCGTCCACCAGCGTGACATGGGCGCCAAACTTGATCGTGCCCGACATCTTCGACGTGTCTATGATCTCGGCCAGCGACAGGATGCCCTCGATCTCCTTGATGCGGCCCTCGATGAAGCTCTGCTTTTCCTTGGCCGAATGGTATTCGGCGTTCTCGGACAGATCGCCGTGTTCGCGAGCCTCGGCGATGGCGCGGATGATCGCCGGCCGCTCGACGCTTTTCAGCGCCTTCAGCTCGACGTTCAGGTCGGTCTGGCCTGCCTTGGTCAGGGGAATCTTTTCCATGGGCGGTTCTGTCTCGGCGATAAGGGAAACGGCAACACATTGCTGTTAACCCAAGCCCAAGGCGCAAAGTCAAGAGGCGCGCGGTCCCGCCGGGCCGCGACGGGCGGTGCCGGGCACTCGGGGCAGGGGACGGGGCGGGGCGACGATGCAATTCTTTCTGCGCTTCGGATTTTGCTATCTTAGTTTCGGGCTTGGCCTCGTGGCGCTGTTGCGCGATGCCCCGGGGGCGCTTGCCTTCGGGATAATCAGCGATGTGCCCCAGGTGATGAACATGTTCCTCGGGCGGGGGTGGTGGGCGCTGGCCGCGTTCGGGGCGCTGGCGGTGCTGCTGCCGCGCGCTGAACTGATCCGCCGGATCCCGCGCGCTATCGTTGCCCTGGCCGGGTGCAGCGTGCTCTTCCTGACCTTCACGATGGTCAAGACCACGCTGCCGTCCGTCGTTCCGTTCTGGGCCGATGCAACGCTCGCGCGGATCGACCGGGCCCTGCATTTCGTCGTCGGATCCATGGCGGCTGACCCACGCGGCCCTGCCCCGGCTGTCGGGCGCCACATGGCAAACCTGGTACATGGGCGTGTGGATGATCCCGGCGATGTATTTCCCGGTCCTGCTTGCCCTGTTCGACGGGGATCGTGACCGGGTGCGGCGCTATCTGATGCTCTATGTCTGGGCCTGGGTCGGGATCGGGACAGTTTTCGCCGCGATTTTCATGTCGGGCGGCCCGATCTATCACCAGCGGCTGACCGGCGACGACATGTTCGCGCCGCTTCATGCCGCGCTGACGGCCTCCGGCATCGCCGACAGCACGATCGGCCGACTTCAGGATTCTCTGTGGGCTGCATATTCCTCCGACGATCCGGGCCCCGGGTCGGGCATATCGGCGTTTCCCAGCGTCCATTTCGCCGTCGCCTGCGTGATCTCCCTCTATCTTGCCGACCGCTGGCGCCGGACAGTGCCCGCGGCCATCGTCGCGGTCGCGCTCTATCAGGTTCTGTCGGTGCATCTGGGCTGGCACTACGCCATCGACGGCTATTTCTCCATCGCCACTGTCCTGGCCCTGCGCGCCGGGCTGCGCCGGTCTGTAACGCTTCGCCGCCCTGAAATCGCTGCTTCAGCGTGACGCACCGCGGCCCCGGAACGCGGGGTTCCGATTGACGCTTGGCGTTCCCATTGTCTATTCCGACCCGGACATGAGGAGTGACTGATATGGCGCAGCAACGTGAACGGATGGAGTATGACGTGGTCATCGTGGGGGCCGGCCCCGCAGGCCTGTCGGCGGCGATCCGGCTGAAACAGCTCGATGCCGACCTGAACGTCGTCGTTCTCGAAAAGGGCAGCGAGGTCGGCGCCCATATCCTGTCCGGCGCGGTTCTCGATCCCTCCGGGCTCGACGCGCTGCTGCCCGGCTGGCGCGACATGGACGCGCCGATCACCGTGCCGGTGACGCGGGACAACTTCTATGTGCTGGGGCAGGGCGGCAAGGTGCGCATCCCCAACATCCTGATGCCGCCTCTGATGAACAACCACGGCAACTACATCGTATCCATGGGCAACGTCTGCCGCTGGATGGCGGGGGTGGCGGAGGGGCTCGGGGTCGAGATCTTTGCCGGCATGTCGTGCAGCGAACTGGTGTTCGGCGACGGTGGCCAGGTCGCGGGGGTGGTGGCGGGCGAATTTGGCCGCAACGCCGACGGCAGCGAAGGTGCGGGGTACGAACCGGGCATGGAGCTGCTGGGCAAGTACGTGTTCCTGTCGGAAGGCGTGCACGGATCGCTCAGCAAGCAGGTGATCGCCCGTTACGATCTGGCCGCCGACAGCGATGTGCAGAAATACGGGCTCGGGATGAAGGAAATCTGGGAAATCGACCCCGAAAAGCACCGTGCCGGAACCGTCACCCACACCATGGGCTGGCCGCTCGGCCGCAACGCAGGCGGCGGCTCTTTCATCTATCACCTTGACAACAATCAGGTCTATGTCGGCTTCGTCGTGCATCTGAACTATGAAAACCCCTATGTCTATCCCTACATGGAGTTTCAGAAATTCAAGCATCACCCGATGGTCGCGGAGCTTTTGAAGGGTGGCAAACGGGTGGCTTACGGTGCGCGCGCGATCAGCGAGGGCGGTTTCCAGTCGATCCCGCAAACCGCGTTTCCCGGTGGCGCGCTTCTGGGCTGTTCGGCGGGTCTGGTCAACGTGCCGCGCATCAAGGGCAACCACAACGCCATGCTGTCGGGCAAGCTTGCGGCCGAAAAGGCCCATGAGGCGATCGTCGCGGGCCGCTCCGGCGACACGCTTGACGGCTATGACCGCGACCTGAAACAGGGACCGGTGGGCGCGGATCTGAAAAAGGTGCGCAACGTCAAACCGCTCTGGTCGCGCTACGGTCTTGCCGCATCGCTGACGCTTGGCGGGTTCGACATGTGGACCAACGATCTGCTCGGGCTGTCGGTGCTGGGCACGCTGAAGCACGGCAAAACCGACGCCGAGGCGACGCGCAAGCACTTCGGCTACGATCCCATCGTCTATCCGAAGCCGGACGGCGTGCTGTCCTTCGACCGGCTGACCAATGTCAGCTTTTCGATGACCAACCATGAGGAAAGCCAGCCTGCGCACCTGAAACTTAAGAATCCCGATATCCCTGTGGACTACAACCTGCCGGACTACGCCGGCCCTTCGGCGCGCTACTGTCCTGCCGGCGTCTATGAATTCGTCAAGCAAGAGGGCAGGCCGACGCGCTTCGTCATCAACTTCCAGAATTGCGTGCACTGCAAGACCTGCGATATCAAGGATCCCGCCCAGAACATCGTCTGGACGGTGCCCCAGGGCGGCGACGGGCCGAATTACCCCAACATGTGACCGCCTCTTGCGCCCCCGTCCGACCTTGTCCGGCGCCAACCGGTCGCGGCGGGAATGCGCCGTCGCCGATGGACAGTCGGGCGGCCGCGCCCTAAATTGCAGCGCAGATACCGCGCCCCGCGAAATCCCGAAAGGTCGACATGCACATCACGAAATCCCTGCGCCAGATCACGCTTGCCCTCGCCCTTGGCGCACTGGCCGCGCCGTCGCTGGCCGAAGTGAACGCC
>JBGTLJ010000437.1:0-3244 GCA_041744175.1 Oceaniglobus sp.
CATGGGGCATGGGCGGACTTTGAACAAACGGTAAACAGAACGCAAGGCCCCACGATCCGGCCTGCCGACGATGGCGCAGTACCGGTACCTGATACAGCACGCAATTCTCACGCGCCGACCCGTGGAATCGGCCATGCATGCCCCATCTCCGATCCGTCAGATCGGCGCACTTGTCCTTCTTTGCCGGGTGACCTATATTTCTCGAGCGGGGGTTTCTGGTCTTCCCGTGCCGGGGTAAAATCCAGTGGCCTTACTCTTTTCCGAGGGAGCTGGCTCTGTTCGGATCTTGGTCCGATTACCTGGCGCCCACCTGTGTATACAGGTTCTCGGGATTTCATGCCCTGACGGTCGCTCCGGTTCCGCCGCACCATAGATCGAAAACAACAACGGCCCGGCGATCTCTCGCCGGGCCGTTCTTTGTCACACCGAAACGAACGATCAGTTGAACGAATAGACCAGCGACGCACGGATGGTGCTGTCGGTCTTTTCGAAACCGGGGGCCGGATCGCTGTCGTAGTCGATGAAATAGCTGAACCGGGTCGACAGGCTGTTGGTCACCGTCAGATTGATGCCGAAATCGTTGGTGACACTGGTGTTGGTGTCCGAATACAGCACGTCCGTGTCGTTGGTCATGAACACCGTGTCGGTGAACCGGTAGAAAAACCGCGAAGACGCGATGGCCGCCAGATCGTCGCTGGTATTGCCGGCAGCATCCTCAATGTAGCGATAGCCCGGGCCCGCCTGGACACGCCATGCCAGCTGCTCTGTGTTGAAGATGCGATAGCCGGGGCCAAAGCCGAGGAATGCGTCGGTGGTATGGTCATCGCTGTTGAAGATGCCGGTAACCGGATCATCGCCGACGGCGCCGTACTGTACGCGGGCGATACCGAACAGATAGAACTGCTCAGTGAAGGACCGGTTCACGTCGTAGACTGCGAAATAGTCTTCCTTGTTGAGTTCGTCGTCGTCATAGCCGACTTCGCCCAAAAAGCCGAAGGTGTGGTTGAAGACGCCTTGGCCATAGCGGAACCGCCCGCCGAACGACAGGTTCGCGGTTTCGGTATTTCCGTCAGTGGCCGAGGCAGAAGCCGACACGCTGCCGGTCCAGCCGGGTGCAAAGTCGACCGATCCGAAGCGGGCGGCGTCGTCGGAGTTGGCGAAATCGTCGGTGACGTCATCGTTCAGATCATCGATGCGATCATCGAGCGCACGGTTGCCAAACAGCTGACCTTGGTTGTTTTGGGCGGTGGCGACACCTGCCGAAAGGATCATTGCAGCGGCGACGGCAGCGGCCGCTGTGGTTGCGGAGAATTTCATGGGTGTTTTCCTTATCCCAACAAGGAACCCGGGACCGAAGCGGCACCGGAGCGTTTCTGCTGACTGCGGCTTAATTAAGTGGGCCGGAATAGTGAAACAAGTAAATTTTATGACGGTAATGATTATTTAACGCTTGAGAGATTCACCATTCAAAGCCGTGGGTGTCAATCAGGGCAATACTCTGAACTTGTTCAACTTTTCTCTGATCGCCCCTTGCTCTTCATCGGTATGCAGCATCGCCGACTCCAGTGCTTTGCATGCAACATCGGCCAGCTTTTCATCCAGATCGTCGCGCCAGACCGCCCAGACTGCATGCGGAAAGCTCGGCACGTCCGGCACGATGTGAAGCGTCCCGGCGTCGGTGAACCGACGGATCTGGCGTGTCGGCAGAAACGCCGAAAACCCGCGTGTCGCGATGTAATCGGCGGCCATACCCCCCACGGCAAGGGTCAATCCACGGTTGGCCCGGATCGGAAGGTGAATGCCGTGGGCATCGACGAATTCAGGCCCCCAGTCGATCAGGACATAGTTTTTCTGCGCCTCGGCCAGTCCGCCCGGACGACCCGAGACCAGCACCAGTTCGTCCTGCAGGATCTCTTCGGCGCGCAAGCCCTGGCGCAGGTTCGGCGCATAGGTCAGCGCGACCTGCATGAGGCCCTCGGACATCGCGCGCATCAGCTGCTCGGGGCTTCCCTGCTCTGCCCGCAGGTCGATGTCCGGGCTGATTGCCCGCAATTCGTCCAGCCAGCGAAAGCCCATCCGCGGCCACAGCGACAGTTCGGCACCGATGGACAGGCTGTCAGAGTACCCCTCGGGCACCGCCACGTGTTGGCGCGCCTGGGACCAGACCCTGGTCAGGTTCTGGGCATAGGGCAAAAACGCCAGACCAGCCGTCGTCAGCTCGGCGCCGGCCTTGGATCTCACGAACAACGGTCGCCCCAGCGTGCTTTCCAGTCGGGCGATGCGAAGGCTGACGGCCGACTGGGTGACGAACAATCGATCCGACGCCGAAATGAACGACCCGCTGGCCGCGACTTCGAGAAACGTTCTGATCAGAGTGATGTCCATGGCACCCATAAGTGATGCTCATGCATCTATGTTTAAAAGACGGTATCTGGTTGGAATGTTCCATGCTAAGTGCCTTGGCATCACAGTTCGGTGATCCGGCGGCCCCAACCCGTCCGGCGTCGATCTGGCGGGTGGCGGGACCGTGGCCGACTTCACGTTCTCGCCGCTTGCCGGGCGAGCCCCTTTCCCGTTGGGCCCTATCCCCTCATACTGCTGAAACCGCTGCAATCGGGGGCATGGATGGAAGACGACGACCGAAGGATCAGCCTCGCCGAGGCGCAGGGCGTGCGCTATGCGCGCGAGCTTGAGGGGCATCTGGGTTGGCTCGATACGTTTTCCGGGGCCGCGCTTGGCGTGCTTGCCGTGGCGTCGGGCATCTATACCTACCTCGGTGTGTCGTCGCTGCTGGACAGCGACGGTGCGTTGTCGGTGTTTGCAGCGCTTGCGTATTCCATCGCCGTGTCGGTGGGGATTTTCGTGTTCTGGTCCTATCTGATGCGCCTGTTGCCCGCCGTGCGCACGGCGGGGGCGCGGCTTGGGCTTATGGGATCCATGGTGCTGGGCTCGCTCGCGATCATCGCCATGTCATCCTGGCTCAACGCTGCCGCCCTGGCCGGTGCGGCGGCGGTCGAACAGCACCTCGCGCTCAGCGTGCAGCAATACCAGAGCGCGCTGGAACGGGCCAACACCATCGCCGTGTCCGCAATTCTGAAAATTTCTTCCATCCGGTGCGTTACCAGCACGATAGCGACTCCGTTCGCTTTCCACTCGCGCACCAGTTCCAGCAGACGGCTGACCTGTCGGCTGTCCAGACTCGCCGTCGCTTCATCCAGAATGATCAGGCGTGGGTCGAAGCTCA
>JBGTLJ010000438.1:0-1966 GCA_041744175.1 Oceaniglobus sp.
ATATTGTCCATGTGTCTTTTCCTCTCCTGGTCTTGTCATGCGGGCCTCAAAGCCCCGGTATCCGTTCAGGCCGAAAGAAAAGACGGGGGCGATCCTACTGCGCTGCGGTTCTGGAAAACCAACGTATCGATCGATCCGTCCTCAGCCACTGCCCGCCATAAATGGCGTGGCGGGCAGTGGCTCCCTTTTGCCTCAGGAGCCGAACGAAGTCATAAGACAAGGTATCGCCAACGCGGCGCCCGGCGCCGATTTCTCCGCCGCCGAACCTTTCCGGGGCCGACCGGGGCGGCGCGGTCATCGTGCAGCGGCGCGCCACGTCAACGCTTTCAGCTTTCACAATGGCATGCGCGGCTTTGCGCCACGGGCCGTTTTCAACATCGGCAGCGGGTTGATTGGACTGCCGCACGTGACGGCCCCGCATCCATCATCGCGTCCGTCAGGCCGGGCCCAATGTTCAACTCTCCCGCCGACCAGAGTGGTCACATAAGGGACAGTCGCGGCCACGCCCCTGCCCGCCCCATGGACGACGCGGGATCGCCGGTGATGCGGCCGGGCCATCCCACTTCGGAAGTCCCGGCCAACCTCGATGCCCCGGATCGGTATCCCGGCGCCGGTCCCGATCCGGACCGCGGGAACGGGTCCCTGGACAGTTCAATCCCCGGCACCGCCGCCGACAGCCGGGTCAATATGACCCGGATTACCGAGGTGACCGTGGAGCTTGCCGGCGCTCAAAGCGCGCGGCGGCGCCGGTCCGGGGTTCGGTGCGCTCGATCCCGCCACCCGGATCAGCCCGCGCGCCGCGCCCCGGATGATCGGACTGGGGCTGGTCAAGGCGAGTCCCGACGCCGCCAGCCTGACCCACGCCGATCCCGATGACACCGACGGCAATGCCATTTCGGGCCGTTCCGACATGGTCTGGTCGCCGGAATACGAAACCACGGTGCCGGGCCGTTTCGAAGCGCGTGCAAACACGCAGACCCCGCACCGGCAGGCGGGCGATGCGCTCAGCGCCGACATCGGCATCGCCTCGCCCTTGCGCTTCGGTCCGGCGGACGACGGGTACGACGCGGCCCGGAGGGGCGTCGAGATGCCGGGCCAAAGCGTCGATCTTGTTACGTTCCACTGCCACAATCATGCGGTCCCGCGACGGGCCGATGTGGACGATCTCGCCGTGCTGCGCGGCAAGGGGCTGTTTTCGCAGGCAGGGTGCACCGCCTGACACGTGGCGAAATTCGTCACCCAGAGGATGGACGACCGCCCCGAACAGAGCTTTCGGCTGATCTGTCCCTGATCCGATTTCCTGTTGCACGACATGGGGCCGGGTCAGGCTGATGCCCTGTCGGCCGGGCGGGCCAGCGGATCGGAATGGCGCACTGCGCCGCTCCGGGGTTTCGGGCTGACCGAACAGGTATCGGGTCATTGCCAACCCCTGCACGACGGTCGCGCCCGGTCGCCGCAAGAGGCGGTCAAGTGCCACGGCGGCAAAGGCTGCGCGCGACCGGTTCGCCCCCCTTTCCACCGACGATCGCGCCGCCCTTGTCGGATTTTCAAGGGTCCCTCTGGCCCCGGGCCCCACCCTTCCCCTCGTCGCTGCCCTGACGGCGGCACCCCCGATTGTGGACGTCGTGGCGGTGCTCGACGCCCGGGTGCTGCCCCTTATGGAAGGGCTCGCCGAAACGACGGCGGCCCCTGCGACGGCGCGCCTTGCGATCCGGCAGTCATGGGACCTGCATTCGCAGACGCGGTCCTGTCCCGGACTGGCGTGTCGCATTCGAGGTTCGTGGCGGCCAAAGAGGACGGTTGCGCCCGCGCCGTGCTGTCCCGGCCCAACCACCGGGATTCAACGTCGCGCGACCCGCGCCTGTTGACCCGGCAGACCCCGACGCCAGAATCGCCGACGCAATCGCCTCTGTCGCGGTGCGCGGGCTGGGGCGCGGGAACCCCTGATCCGGGAGAGCGGTGCCGG
>JBGTLJ010000439.1:0-5871 GCA_041744175.1 Oceaniglobus sp.
GGTTTCATGCGGGCCTCATACGCCATTCCTACGCGGTTTCCCGGTGCTTCAGCCCGGTCCCCAGATAGGCCTCGATCACCTGCTCGTTGGACTTGATCTGCGCCATCGTGCCCTTCGCCAGCACCCGGCCCTCGGCCATCACGATCACCGGATCGCAAAGTCGGCCGATGAAATCCATGTCATGTTCGATCATGCAGAACGTATAGCCCCGTTCGCGATTGAGCCGCAGGATCGCGTCGCCGACGGTGTTCAGCAGGGTGCGGTTCACCCCGGCGCCGACCTCGTCCAGAAACACGACCCGCGCATCCACCATCATTGTGCGGCCCAGCTCCAAAAGCTTTTTCTGGCCGCCTGAAAGGTTGCCCGCCTTTTCGTCCTTCAGATGGTCTATAGTCAGGAATTCAAGCACTTCATCGGCCTTGCGCAACAGCGCGGCCTCCTCGCGGGCGATCCGGCCACGCCCGAACCAGGCGTTCCAGATCGCCTCGCCCGACTGATCGGGCGGCACCATCATCAGGTTCTCGCGCACGCTCATGGATCCGAATTCGCGGGCGATCTGGAACGTGCGCAGCAGCCCCTTGTGGAACAGGGTGTGCGGCGGCAGGCCGGTGATGTCCTCACCTGCCATTGTCACGCGCCCAGAGGTTGGTTGAAGAACTCCGGCGATCACGTTGAAAAGCGTGGTCTTTCCCGCACCGTTCGGCCCCACCAGACCGGTGATGGACCCTTCGGCGATCTCAAGGGATGCGCCATCGACGGCATGAAAGCCGCCGAAATGCTTGTGCACGTCATGCACCGCGATCATCGACCGCACCCCGCCACCGTGACTGGGGGCGGCACCCGGGTCGAGCACCGCACCCTCCGGTCTCGCATGCAGGTCAGCGGAACTTGACCGTCGAGATCTTGCCGTCCTCAAACACGATCTGGCGATAGTTGCCGGCCGATTCACCGGGTCCGATCAGCTCGACCGCCGAGGCACCGACATAGTCGATATCGGTTCCCGCCTTCAGCATCTCCAGACCCTTGGCCAGTTCGCCGGGATAGATCGGCTCGCCCGGTGCATTGGCGACGTCCATCACGTGATCCTTGAATTCGGCGGATTCGACCGATCCCGCCGCCTGCATCGCCAGCATGATCAGCGCCGCCGCATCATAGCTTTCGGGCGAAAACGCCCCGGTGTGGTCGAACGCGCCATCGACGACCTCGGCGTATTTCTCGGCGCCCGGGCTGTCGGTGCCGGGGAACTGTCCGGTCGATCCGTCGATCTCGGCGCCGAAATTCTCTTCCAGCGCCGCGCCCACCATGCCGTCAGGGAAATGGAACGAATCAAATGCCCCGGTATCCAGCGAGGCCCGCACGATGCCCGATCCACCGCCATCCACATAGCCCGCGACGACAAGGCGTTGGCCCCCGGCCGCGGCAAGTGCTCCGACCTCGGCCGAATAGTCGGCCTTCTGATCCTCATGGGCGGTGTTGATTGTGATCGTGCCGCCGGCCTCTTGATAGGCGGCCGCGAACGCATCGGCCAGTCCCTTGCCATAGTCGTTGTTGACATAGGACAGCGCGATCTGGTCGATCCCCTCTTCCATCAGGATTTCCGTCATCACCACGCCCTGGCGGGCATCCGACGGCGCGGTGCGGAAGAACAGCCCGTTGTCCTCGGCGCTGGACAGACCCGGCGATGTGGCAGAGGGCGAGATCATGACGACCCCGTTGGCCAGCGCGACGTTGGACAGGATCGCGCCTGTCACGCCCGAACAGTCGGCCCCCACGATCGCCTTGATCCCGTCCGCGGTGATCAGGCGTTCGGCGGCGGCAGTCGCGGCGCCCGCGTCGATGCAGGTGCTGTCTGCCAAGACCGGCGTCACCGTCATTCCGTCCATCAACATGCCGGAATCGGTTACCTCTTTCATCGCCAGCTGCGCGCCGTCGCGCATCGCGGGCGTGATCGATTCCAGCGGTCCGGTAAAGCCAAGGATAATGCCGATCTTCACGTCGCCCGACTGGGCAAGTGCGCCCGTCGCGGCAACGGCGGAAACGGCCGAGGCCAGAAGCAGTTTTTTCATGATTTTCTCCCTGATGCGGATCTGTCGTCCTGGCCGGACGATAGGATGCGGCATTCCAAAAGAAAAGCGTTTCGCGCGGCGCTCCGCGTTCATGCGGCCGACGGGTTGCCCGCCGGCATTCAAGCCGCAAGGGCCGGGGACGACCCGCCACATCTCAGATCGAAAGCCGCGTGGCGTGGATACCACGCTCGCGATAGGGGGTGGTTTCGTAATGCGCGCGGTAGCATTTCGAAAAATGCGACGGCGATGCGAACCCGCAGGCCAGTGCCACGTTGATCACGCTCATGTCCGTCTGCATCAAAAGGTTGCGGGCCTTCTGCAGGCGCAGCTCCATATAATACCGCTTGGGCGATCGGTTGAGATAGCGGCGAAACAGCCGCTCCAGCTGCCGGGTCGACATCGCCACGTCATGGGCAAGGATCGCCGGACTGATCGGATCCTCGATATGGCTTTCCATCATCTGGATCACGTTCGACAGCTTGGGATGACGCACGCCGATCCGGGTCGGCACGGACAGCCGCTGGGTGTCCTGGTCGGTGCGGATCGACGAATAGATCATCTGGTCGGCCACCGCGCTCGCCAGCGCCTCGCCATGGTGATCGGCGATCAGTTTCAGCATCAGGTCGATGGACGACGTGCCGCCGGCGGTGGTGTATCTGTTGCCGTCGATCACGAACACCGACTTGGTCAGGATCACATCCTCGAATTCCTCGGCGAAACTGTCCTGGTTTTCCCAGTGTATCGTCGCCTTCCTGCCATCCAGAAGACCGGCCTTGGCAAGGGTGAACCCGGCCGTGCAGAGCCCGCCGATGATGACGCCGCGCCGTGCCTCGCGCCGCAGCCAGTTCAGCATCCGACGCGTGGTCGCACGGGCGACGTCCATGCCGCCGCAGACCAGAACGGTATCGTCGCGGTTCAACTCTTCAAGATCGGATTCAAGCCGGAACGCCGTTCCGGCCGAACAGACCACACTGTCGCCGCCCTCGCCGACGATGGACCATGAATAGAGCGGCGCGCGCCCAAGCCGGTTGGCGATGCGCAGCGCCTCCAGTCCGCTGGCGAAGGACAAAAGCGTGAAGTTGTCCAGCAGCACAAACACGAAATGTCGCGGCTTGTCCCCTTGGGTATCGACTTCGACGCTGTATCGACTCACTTCCATCACGCACGCCCGATCACCAAGGTGACGCGACCGAAACAGGTTTGATCTGCCATATCAAGGGATCTGGACCGTTTGCGCCCCGATCCGGCTCGCGATGGATGGATTTGCGGTTTTCAAGTTTGGGTGCGCCACCTATAACGCCAGCCTGACATCGGCAGACCGAAGGGCAGGACAGATGACGCAGTGGCAGAAATCCGATTGGCGCACGAAACCCCGAGTGCAGATGCCCGACTACGCGGACCCGGCGGCGCTGGAGGCGGCCGAGCGGCAACTGGCAAAATACCCGCCCCTGGTGTTTGCGGGCGAGGCGCGCACGCTCAAGCGCGAACTTGCGGCCGTGTCGCGCGGCGAGGCGTTTCTGCTGCAGGGTGGCGATTGCGCCGAAAGCTTTGCCGAATTTTCCGCCGACAACATCCGCGACACCTTCAAGGTGATGCTGCAGATGGCCATGGTCCTGACCTTCGGAGCCAAGGTGCCGACGGTCAAGGTGGGGCGGATGGCTGGCCAGTTCGCAAAGCCCCGCAGCGCCCCGACCGAAACGGCAAACGGGATCGAGCTTCCCAGCTATCGCGGTGACATCATCAACGGGTTCGACTTTACCCCCGAGGCGCGGACGCCGGACCCGAACCGCATGTTGCAGGCCTATACCCAGGCGGCGGCGTCGCTGAACTTTCTGCGTGCGCTGTCCAAGGGCGGATATGCCGATATCCACCGCGTCCATGCTTGGACGCTTGGGTTTACCGAAGGCGACGAGGCCGAAAAATACCGCGACATGGCGAACCGCATCCAGGACGCCCTTGACTTCATGACGGCGGCCGGTCTGACCAGCGAAAACAACACCGATCTTTCGACGGTCGATTTCTACACCTCCCATGAGGCGCTGCTGCTGGAATACGAAGAGGCGCTGACACGGGTCGACACCACCAGCGGCAAGACCCTCGCGGGCTCCGGCCATTTGATCTGGATCGGCGACCGCACCCGCCAGCCCGACGGCGCCCATGTGGAATTCTGCCGCGGCGTGCTCAATCCAATCGGCCTGAAATGCGGCCCCTCGATCACCGCCGACGATCTCAGGCGGCTGATCGCAACGCTGAACCCCGCGAACGAGGCGGGCCGCCTGACGCTGATCGCCCGGTTCGGGGCGGGGGCGGTGGGCGATCATCTGCCACGGCTGGTGCGCGCGGTGCAGCAAGAGGGGGCGAACGTCGTCTGGTCCTGCGATCCGATGCACGGCAACACGATCAAATCGGCCAGCGGCTACAAGACGCGGCCGTTTGAATCCGTGCTGCGCGAGGTGCAGGAATTCTTCGACATCCACGCCAGCGAAGAATCGGTGCCGGGCGGTGTGCATTTCGAGATGACCGGCCAGGACGTGACCGAATGCACCGGAGGCGTGCGCGCGGTGACCGACGAGAACCTGTCGGACCGATATCACACAGCCTGCGATCCGCGCCTGAACGCCAGTCAGGCGCTGGAGCTTGCATTTCTCGTGGCGGAACAGCTTGGACGCCGCCAGAACGCGAGCCGCACTGCTGCGGCAAGCTGAGCGGCGTCGCCCGGCGGCGCCGGGATCAGGCGCCGCCCTCGATGAGCACAAGCGTGGGCTTGCCGCCCATGGTCTTCGGCGCCTTGCGGTTCTTCACCCCGTCGATGACCGTCGGCCGGATGTTGGCTGTGGCACCGGAAGGACGCGCGCCATAGCCGATCAAGGTGCGCCGGACATCCGACGTGATGCTGAACCGGTTCGGCGCGCGCCCATATGGCGTGCTTGCCGAAAGGCATCCCACCGCCCGCGTCACCTGGCCCGCGTCGTCGCGCAATGGCAGCAGCAGCATCCGCGCCGTCATCGCACCGCGGGCCATCCGTCCGGGGCCCGACAGCCAGAGATCGACGCGCGCCGGCTCGCTGAACACCGACTCGACGGCATCGGCAACCGATTCCCGTGCGGCAGGAGCGAAAAAGCAGCTCATTGGCATGCCGCGCACCTCCATTCCCATGAGATCCGACAGGTGGTGGCCGGCTTGCCTGAACCGCGCGACCCCCGGCGCCATGCGCTCCACGAGGAACGTACGGTCCAGTGCCCCGACGATCCCGCGCGGGTCAAGCTCGGAGCGCAGCGGCATCAGCCGACCGTCGCAAAGGCTTTGCCAATAGGTTTCCACCTGGCCGAAGCAATCGTTTTCGGCAGGCTTGCGCAGAAACATGGACACCACGCGGCCAATCGGCGTTTCGGTCGGTTGCATAATCGTCTTCCTTCAAATCCGTGATCGCGATCCGGCGGCGTTGTCATAATCCTGACACCCTGTTACCGCTGTACCGCCTTCGTCCCACATGCGACCGATAGCATCGAATGAAGCCAAAATCTGTCACAAATTCGCCAAAAGGTTAATTCACATGCCGTATTCGATGACCGGCTTCGCCGCGGCGCAGGGGGCACTGGACGACTGGTCGTGGACATTCGACATCCGTTCGCTCAACGGGCGCGGGCTTGACCTGCGGCTCCGGGTGCCTGACTGGATCGACGGTCTGGAAGCTGCAATCAGACCGATCGTCCAGAACTCCGTGGCCCGCGGGACCGTGACGCTGTCGCTTCGCATCGCGCGCGATGGTGCCGCATCGGGGGCGCGTCTGGACCGGGCCGCGCTG
>JBGTLJ010000440.1:0-7528 GCA_041744175.1 Oceaniglobus sp.
CCGCCCGTCTCCTTGTTCAAGCCGAAGGCGCGCAGGTCTTCGCCCACCTCCCCCTCGCCGTGGATCCGCACGGTGGTGAGGTCATAGAAAACGATGGCCAGATCGCGATCAACCAGCGGGCGTATCTGGCGGGCCAGGGCGTGCAACGCTTCCGGCCGGATATGCGTATAGCGGCGCAGCATCTTCCAATCCTTGTGCCCGGTAACCAGCGCGACCTGTTCGATGGCGAAGCCTGCTTCGAACAGACGACTTGTGCCTTCATGGCGCAAGTCGTGGAAGTGCAAGTCCTTGATACTGACCTCCACGCAGGCGCGCCGGAAGGCTGTTCCGACGGATCGCGAATTATAAGGGAATATCCGGCCCTTGGCGCGCCTCAGCTCCTTGGCCTGAGCCGTGACCAGCGCCCAGGCGTCGAACCCAGTGGCGGCAAAGAGCGGGATCCGCTGGTCGTTGCCAGTCTTGTTGCGTGGGTCTTTCCGGTCGCGGATCAGGAGCATGCGCCGATCAAGGTCGACATCCGTCCATTCGACCCGGCAAATCTCGTCGAGCCGCATCGCTGTGGCCGCTGCAAACTGCACGATCCTAGTCATTGGCAGGGTTAGCCGTTCTTTGTCATCGAAGCAGCGGAAGAGCCGGTTCAACTCATCTTTGGTAGGTCGGCGATCCCGCTCGGTGCCCTTGCCGATCAGCCCGAGACGCTTGAGAGCAACACGGGCCAGATCAACGGGTTCCGACGATATGTCGAGGCCATGGACAGCAGCAGCATGGTTGATGATCATCTTGGTCACGCCGATATCGATGCCAAGCGTCACCGGACCCGCGCCTTGCTCCGCACGCATCTTGCCATAGCCGATCATCTTTTGGCGATCGAGGTGTCCGATCCGTTCCTTGCCCAGATTGCGCTTCAAGGCGGCAAGGGTCGCGGCCTTGCTGCGGCGCGGCGGTTTGCCTACCTCGCACATATCGATTATGTGAAGATCGATGAGATCGCCAAAAGTTGCGAGGCGGGACACGGATGATTTATTCGGGGCCAACCCCTGATCCACCCGGGTCTCCGCCTGACGCACCCAACGATGGGCGTCGTCGCGGCGGAGGAACGTCTCGCTCGCGTAGCGGCCCTTTCGTCTGATCTGGACCCGGTATGCACCGGAGGGAAGTTTTGTGATGGAGGCCATTTTCGTGTGCGCTGTGTATGCAATGAGTCGTCGTAGAGGGGCAAATTCGGGGATATTGGGGCGTAGTGAAGCGTAGCAGCAACCGCCGCCAACAGTTTGAAGATACAAAAAAATGCAAATAAATCAACACGCTAGATTATCTATTGCGCCTATGATGGACTGGACCGATCGGCATTGCCGGGCGTTCCATCGATCGATGTCACGGCGGGTCCTGCTTTACACGGAGATGGTTGTGGCGACGGCGCTGGTTCGGGGGTCGGCGCGGCATTTGCTTGCCTTCGATTGCGGTGAACACCCCGTGGCCCTGCAACTTGGCGGATCGGACCCCGCGGAACTGGGCTATGCGGCCCGGATGGCCAGCGATGAGGGCTATGCCGAGGTTAACCTGAATGTCGGCTGTCCGTCGGATCGGGTGCAGTCGGGCTGTTTCGGCGCTGTGCTGATGAAAAGGCCCGCCCTCGTGGCAGACTGCGCCGCCGCCATGATCGCCGCCGTTCCGCGCGATGTGGAGGTGACGGTCAAGTGCAGGATCGGTGTGGACGATCAGTCGCCTGGCGTGGTTTTGCCGGAATTCCTGCACCAGATACGACAGACCGGAGTTCGCCGCGTGCAGATCCATGCACGCAAGGCATGGCTTCAGGGCCTCAGCCCGAAGGAAAACCGCGATGTTCCACCGCTGGACTATGATCTGGTCGTTGGGATGAAGACCGAATTTCCGGACATGCATATCAGCGTCAATGGCGGCATCACGGAGTTGTCGCAGGCCCGGGCAATGCTCGCATCCGGTATGGACGGCGTCATGATCGGGCGTGCGGCCTATCACCGCCCGTATGACATCCTGGCCAATGCCGACGCGATAATCTTCTCCGACACTCACCGCCCGTTTGCCAGATCGCAGGTGGTGGAAACGATGTCGCCCTACATCTCGAACCATCTGCGCGCGGGCGGACGTCTTAACCAGGTGACGCGGCACATGCTTGGCCTCTTTGCGGGGCAGCCCGGCGCAAGGGCCTGGCGCCGGATGCTGTCGGACGGCGCGCACCGACCGGGCGCGGGGCTGGACCTGCTGCATGACGCGCTGTCGGCAGCCAGCGACGTGAAACTGGCTATGAACGACGCGTCCGTCCGATCCCGGGCCCTCGTCGGCTGACGTGGGGATCCGGCCTATACCGCCCAACCGCCGGGCCAGACCATTCTGGACCATCGCGGCACCGCCGTCGGCATGATTCCGCCCCTCGCGACCTAAAATCGGGCACCGGAACCGCGCCCGGCACGATACCGGCTGCACCCGAAGATTGACGGTCGCTTAACGGTTACATTTCGTGCTTATGTAGATGTCAGCGGGGTGGGGGCTTTCGCAATTCTGGCCGATCTTTCGATCCGGTCCCCCATCGGCAACGTGTTGGCAAGGATGGGGCTGTAGAATGCGGCGAGAGATTTTCAGCGAGGACTTCAGCCTTTTTCAGGCACTTGGCTTTGCAGAGGTGCCCGTGACAGGGCAGCTCGATTCCGATTTCTGGAGCGTTTCGGGATTCGACAGCTTGGCCGACCTGGCGCGCGGCGCCACGGTATCGGGGGGCGTCACCACCGGGGGCGTCTATGCCCTGACAGGGGGCGGCGGCGCGCTCTATCTTCAACCGGGCGGCAGCGATTTCACCCCGGGCAGCGTCACCCTGGCCCTGAACAGCGGTGACGGCGACCTGACCGACGTGGTCGCCACTTTCGAGCGGTTCGTGAACAACAACACCGACCGCGCCAATTCCTTCGATTTTTCGTTCAGCCTCGACAACATCGCCTTTAGCACCCTCGACGGTTTCGTCAGCCCTGAACCTGCGGACACCCTTGGCGTCGGATCGGTTGCCGTGTCGGTGGCGCTGCCTGATCTGGCCTCCGGCACGCCGTTCTATCTGCGCTGGGACGGCGACGATGTGTCTGGCAGCGGCTCGCGGGACGAATTCGGGATCGACAGCGTGACGGTCAGCGGTCTTGCCGCCGACGGCACGCCGCCGGTGTCGGCATTTACCCTCGAACTGTTGCACATCGCCGATCAAGAGGCATCCTCCGCCGCCGTGACCGACGCGCCGAACCTGTCGGCGGTGCTCAACGCCCTGCGGGCCCAGGATCTTGGCGACGACGGCATCGCCGACAATACCCTGACCCTGTCGTCGGGCGATGCGTTCATTCCGGGGGTGTTCTTTTCCGCGTCGGGCGCGGTATTCGGATCGCCCGGCATCGCCGACATCCAGATCCAGAACGAACTGGGGCTTCAGGCCGTTGCTCTTGGCAATCACGAATTCGATCTGGGGACTGCCACCCTGGCCGGGCTGATCGACGGTTCCGCGCCGGAAACCATCCCAGGGGCGGATTTCGGCGGCGCGGCGTTTCCCTATCTGTCCGCCAACCTCGATTTCACCGCCGACGCCAACCTGGCCCCGCTTGTCGTCGCGGGTGGCGGCAGCCCGCTTGCGGGCACCATCACGTCGTCGGTCGTGCTGGAAACCAACGGCGAAAAGATCGGCGTCGTCGGCGCCACCACACCGACGCTGGACCGGATCTCGTCTTCGGGGGCGGTCGTTCCCCGCCCGGCGGATTTCGATGACACACCCACCCCGGCGCAGCTTGATGCGCTGTCGGCGGTGATCCAGTCAGAGGTCGATGCCCTGCTGGCCGCCGATCCGACCCTGAACAAGATCATTTTGCTGTCGCACATGCAGCGCATCGGAATCGAACAGGATCTTGCGGCGCGGCTTCAGAACGTCGATATCATCGTGGCCGGCGGATCGAACACCCGGCTGTTCGACGAAACCGACCGCATCCGCGCGGGCGACAGCGATCAGGGCGAGTATCCGATCATTGTCGACAACGCGGGCGGAACCCAGACGGCGGTCGTCAACACCGACGGCAGCTACAAATACGTCGGCCGTCTGGTCATCGATTTCGACGCCGATGGCAACATCATCCCCGGATCCTACGATCCCGCTGTGTCTGGCGCCTATGCCACCGATGCCCTGGGTGTCGCCGATCTGGGAGCAGAGGGTCTGGTCGATCCCGAGATACAAGCCATCGCCGACCTGATCGAAGAACGTATCGTCGCCACCGAATCCAACGTCTTCGGTGTGTCGAACGTGTTTCTCAACGGCAACCGCTCGGGCGTCGCTGGCGACACAGACGGTGTGCGGACCCAGGAAACCAACCTCGGCAACCTCACCGCCGACGCGAATCTTGCAGCGGGACAGGCGGTGGACACCTCCGTGGTGGTGTCGATCAAGAATGGCGGCGGCATCCGAGCATCCATCGGCGAAACGACGGTGCTGCCCGGCGACACGACCGCCAGCCGCCTGCCCACCCGCGAAATCGTCGATGGCGACGGCAACGTGGTGAAACCCGAGGGCGGCATCAGCCAGACCGACATCCAGACCGCCCTTGCGTTCAACAACGGCCTGACGCTGCTGACCCTCACCCGGGCCGAGCTGGTGGCGACGCTGGAATACGGCGTTGCCGCGCTTCCCGATGTTGCCGGCCGGTTTCCACAGGTGGCGGGGGTCGAATTCTCTTTCGATCCCGATCTTCCGGCGGGCGATCGCATTCTCAGCGCCGAGATCGTCGATGGCGACGGCACCCAGATCGCCGAACTGGTGCGCGCGGGCGAAATCTCCGGCGATCCGTCCGAAACCTTCCGGATCGTGACCCTGGGCTTTCTGGCGGACGGCGGCGATGGGTATCCCTTTCCCACCGGCGACGACGTCGAGCGCGTCGATCTGGACGGCGCCGATGCGTTCAGCGGCGATGCGATCTTTGCCGCCGACGGCACCGAACAGGATGCTCTGGCCGAATACCTTGATAACCTTGCCGCGCCCTACGACAGGGCCGACACCGGGGCCGACGGCGATACACGCATCCAGAACCTCGACTTCCGTACCGATGGGGTGTTCGGCGATGATCTGCCACCCACCCAACTCTTCGTGCAAAGCTTCGAGGATGAACCGGGCGCGTCCTACACGCTCGACACCGCCTTCGACGACGGCGGCTTCGATTTCTTCGCGCGCTTCGCGGCGCCCGACCTGTCCAACGCTGCAAGGGATGATTTCACCCAAGGGTTCGACGGCGGGTTCGCGATCTTTTCCCAGGACAATGACGGTGGCGGCGGGTCCGCCACCGGTGTGATCCGGATCCCCGGGATCGACCTGACCGGCTACGCGGCGCCCGACATCACCATCGCCCTCGGCGCGCTGGACAGCGCCAGCTTCCAGAACTACGAGGCCGAAGATGGCATCCGCATCTATGGGGTCCTGGACGGCGGCGCGCGCACCCTGATCGGCCAGTTCGTCCCGGCTGGCGGCGCGGGCAACCTGCAACAGGACACCGATCTCGACGGCATTGGCGACGGCGCCGAACTGACCACCACGCTGGCCGATTTCACCTTTGCGTTGCCGGCGGGCGACGTGCTGGATGTCGAGATCGAATTGACCTCCAATGCCAGCTTCGAACCCTTGGTGGTGGACAATGTCCGTGTCGGCGATGACAGCGGCGCGGGCAATCCGGGCACCGGCGGCGGCTCCATCGACGATGCGCCGACCCTGATCAGCGCCATCCAGGGCGCGGGCGCCGCCAGCGCGCTCGTCGGACAGACGGTTGTGGTCGATGCCATCGTGACGGGCGATTTCCAGAACGGCGACGCCGACACGTTCCGCAATCTCGGCGGTTTCTTCCTGCAAGAGGAAACCGGCGATCAGGACGGCGACGCAGCCACGTCAGAGGCGATCTTTGCCTATGAGGGCAACGGCGCGCTGATCGGCGATGTCGAGGAAGGTGATCGGGTCCGCGTTCTGGGCACCGTGGTGGAGCGCTTCGGCAAGACCACCATCGAGGTCACCGAGATCCGCATCGAACAGCCGGGCGCGCTGATAGCAAGCACGCTCGCCACCACGATCCCGCTGCCGGACGCCGACGGACGCGAGGCTTACGAGGGGATGCTCGTCACCATAGACGAGGCGCTGACATTCTCGGAAAGCTTCGACTACGAGGATTTCGGCGAGGCGCTGCTGTCCGCCGGCGGCCCGGTCTACCAGTACACCCAGATCGCCGCGCCGGATGTGGCAGGCAACGCCGCCTATCAGAGCCTTGTCGCGGACCGGACCATCACCATCGACAGCGGCGCCAACGTCCGCCGCGCCGACGGCGATCCGATCACCGAACCCGATGGCGATGTCATCTCCGATCCCGTGGATTTCTTCATGGGCCAGTCGGTGACCGGGCTGACCGCCATCCTCGACTATGACTTCGGCCAATACCGTCTGCGGCTGCCGGGCGATGGCGATTTCGATCTCGACGAAACCACCAATGTCCCGCCCGCCGCGCCCGAGGACGTGGGCAGCGATTTCAAGGTCGGATCGCTGAATGTGCTGAACTTCTTCACCACCCTGTCGGGCTTGACCGACAACGGCAGCGACCCGCGCGGCGCCAACGACCCCGTCGAACTGGTCCGCCAGACAGACAAGCTGGTCAGCACGATCCTCGGCATGGACAGCGACGTGATCGGCCTGATCGAGATCGAGAACGATTTTGCGGGCGACGACTTCGCCCTCAGGACGCTGGTGCAGGCGATCAACGACAGGGCCGGTGGCAACACTTGGGCATTCGTCGATCCGGGACAGGAATTCGTCGGCGATGATGCGATCGCGGTGGCGTTCATCTACAACACCGCGACCACGGCGCTGGTGGGCGGCGCGGCAATCCTCGACACCCCTGAATTCCTCGATCCGCTGGGCACCGGTACGGGGGGCGACGGGTTCAACCGGGCCGCCCTGGCGCAGACGTTCCGCGAACTGGACGGCGGCGGGACGTTCACCGCATCCGTGAACCACTTCAAATCCAAGGGATCGCTCACCGGCGCACCGGAGGATGTCGATCAGGGCGACGGCGCCGGGAACAACAACGCCACTCGCACCGAGGCGGCCAGGGTGCTGGCCGAATGGCTGGACACCGATCCCACCGGATCGGACGACGCCGACGTGCTGATCCTCGGCGATCTCAACAGCTATGCCCGCGAAACGCCGATCCAGACGCTAGAGGATTCGGGATACACCGATCTGGCCCGCGCGTATGAGGGTGACGACGTCTATTCCTACCGCTTCAGCGGTCAGATCGGCACATTGGACTATGCCCTCGCCAATGCGGCGCTGAGCGATCAGGTCACGGGCGCGACCACGTGGAACGTCAACTCCGACACGCCGGTGTTTTTCGACTACAACCTCGACGGCACCTTCACCAATCAGGACAGGCCCACCGGGCAGGGGCTCTACGACAACGGCCCGTTGCGCGGATCGGACCACGATCCGGTGATTGTCGGCCTG
>JBGTLJ010000441.1:0-2732 GCA_041744175.1 Oceaniglobus sp.
GGCGCAACATGGCGCGCGGGGTCACCGACATGGCGCTGTTCGAGGTCGGGGCCGTGTTCGACGGAGGAGAGCCGGGCGAGCAGCACGTTCAGGCCACGGGGGTTCTGATCGGCCGCACCGGGCCCAAGGACGTGCACGGCGACGCGCGGCCGGTGGACATCTATGACGTGAAGGCCGACGCAGAGGCGGCGCTGGCCGCCATCGGAACGCCACAGAAGGTGCAGATCCTGCGCGGCGCCGCCGCGTGGTGGCATCCCGGCCGCCACGGGATGATCTGCCTTGGTCCGAAGAAGGTGCTTGGCATCTTCGGAGAACTGCATCCCCGCGTTCTGAAGGCGATGGACATCAAGGGTTCGGTGATGGCGTTCACCCTGTGGCCCGCCGAGGTGCCGGTCGCGCGCAACGCCAGCGCCGCCCGCCCGCCTCTGGTCCTGTCGGATCTTCAGGCGGTCGAGCGGGATTTTGCCTTTGTCGTCGCCTGGGACGTCGAGGCGATGACGCTGATCAACGCCGCCGCCGGAGCCGACAGGGCGCTGATTTCCGACGTCCGGCTGTTCGATCAGTTCACCGGCGGATCCCTTGGCGAGGGGCGCAAGTCGCTGGCGATCACGGTGCGGCTGCAACCGACAGAGGCCACGATGACCGACAGGGAGATCGAGGCGGTGTCGGCGAGGATCATCGACAAGGTCACGAAGGCCACCGGCGGCACGCTGCGCGGCTAGGGCGGGCGGCCGTCAGGGTTTGCGACTGCACAGGCGCTGCCCATTCCATTCGATTTGAGGGGAGAACCACATGCTGAAGGTCTATCTGTCGGGCGAGATCCATACAGACTGGCGCGAACGGATCATCGCCGGTGCCGAAGGGCTGGACGTGATCTTTTCCGGCCCGGTCACCGACCACGCTGCCAGCGACGATTGCGGCGTGGCGATTCTGGGCGACGAGCCGGACAAGGTCTGGCACGACCGCAAGGGGGCGATGGTCAACGCGATCCGCACCCGCCGGGGGATAGGCGATGCGGATGTGGTGGTGGTGCGGTTCGGCGAGCAGTACAAGCAATGGAACGCGGCCTTCGATGCGGGCTATGCCGCCGCGCTGGGCAAATCGCTGGTCATCCTGCACGGTCCGGACCACGCCCATGCCCTGAAAGAGGTGGACGCCGCCGCGCTGGCGGTGGCCCGCGACCCCGAGCAGGTGGTGCAGATCCTGCGCTATGTGCTGAGCGGCGCGTTGCCCAAGGGCTAGCCGTTCAAAGCTACGGGCCATGGGGCAGGCGGATTTTTTCGCGGCGGGCGGGCCGACGGCCCGACGTCGGCGACGGTGAGAGCGGACCGGGAACCGGCCGCGCCGACAGACCGCCTTTGCTTGTGGGCGACACCGGCCGGTCGGGCGGCAATCCACCCGATCCGTCCCGGCACTGTCAATCGCGCGCGGGAATGTCCTTGCCCTTGTCCACGGCCGGGCGGGCATAAAACCGTTTGTGCCAGGCGACCAGATTGGTGTGATCGGACCAGCCAAGAATGTCCTGTGCGCCGTAGAAGGCCAGCGCGTTCAGCCAGGGCACGATGGCGATGTCGGCGATGGAATAGTCGCCGGTGATCCAGTCCTTGCCGACCATTTCCTTTTCAAGCACCGCCAGCAGGCGCTTTGCTTCTGCGATATAGCGGTCGCGCGGGCGGGGATCCTCGATCTCGGCGCCCGCGAACTTGAAGAAAAACCCGAGCTGCCCGAACATCGGGCCGACGCCGCCCATCTGGAACATCAGCCACTGGATCGTGCGCGCCCTGTCGGCGGGGGTGGTGCCCATCAGTTTGCCGGTCTTTTCCGCCAGATAAATGAGGATGGCGCCGGATTCGAACAGGCCCAGCGGCGCGCCGCCGGGGCCGTCCGGGTCGATGATCGCCGGGATCTTGTTGTTGGGGTTCAGCGACAGGAACGCGTCGCTTTTCACATCCGCGTCCGACAGCGTGACCTTGTGAGGCTCGTAGCGCAGCCCGAGTTCCTCAAGCGCGATGGACACCTTGACCCCGTTCGGGGTGGGAAACGAATAGAGCTGGATCACATCGGGGTCGGACGCGGGCCAGCGCTCGGTGATCGGAAAGGATGAAAGATCGGCCATGTGACGTTCCTTTTTACGGTTCGAAGAGCAGTTAACGTGTTTGCTGCCGAAAAAAAGCGGCAGAGCTGTGTGAAACGGTGCTATCGGCTGTGCGGCAGCGAACGGCGCTGCCCATGAAACGTGACAGGGGACGATACAGTGATCAGGGAATTTCGGGATTTCATTGCCAAGGGCAATGTCATGGATCTGGCCGTGGGCATCATCATCGGCGCGGCCTTCACCGCCATCGTGACCAGTCTGGTGGAGGATCTGATCAATCCGCTGATCGGGCTGTTCGTCGGCGGGCTGGATTTCAGCAACCTCAGCGTCGGCTTCGGCGAGGCACAGTTCATGTACGGCAACTTCATCACCGCAACGATCAATTTCCTGATCATCGCCTGGGTGGTGTTCATCCTGGTCAAGTTCGTCAACCGGCTGAAGTCGGTCGCCGAAAAACCCGATGACATCGAGCCGACGGTCAATTCCGGCCCGTCCGAGCTGGACGTCCTGATCGAGATTCGGGACGCGATGAGGGCGCGCTGAGCGCCCTGCCGGGGCAGCCGACCCGCCGGACGGCGGATCGCGGGCGGGCTCAGATCTTGAGCGCGAGCCCGGGCGACAGCACGTCGATGCCGAG
>JBGTLJ010000442.1:0-1613 GCA_041744175.1 Oceaniglobus sp.
CGTGATCCCGGATCAGGGCCGCCGCGACCGCCTGCGCCCGCTGCCGCGAAAGCTCCACGTTTCCGGGAAGGCCGCCGTCGGCATCGGTATGCCCCACCAACGTCACCCGCCGCGTGGCGTCATCGCGCAGGAACCGCGCAAGCGCATCGAGCGAGGGGTATTCGACTTCGGCCAGATCGGACGATCCGGTGACGAACCGCAGATCGTCGAGCGGTGCGTGGCCGGTGTCTTGCAGTTGCGCCGCCAGGGGCCGGGCATCGTCGCCACGCGGAAGATCGCCACCGGCGGGGGCGCCGTTTGACATTCCCCGGGCCTCGCCCGGCCGTGCGTGGCCATCGGGGGCAAAGGTCACGCTTTTGGTCGAGTGCACCGTCGGCCTGCCGGTCCGGGCTTGCGGGGTCTCTTCGGTGACGCTGGTCATCTGCACGAAGCCAGTTTCCGGAGACCGGCTGACCATCAGCGCGACGGCGCCGCGGGTGGGCGAACTCGCCAGCAGATAGCGGAAATCGCCCAGGTCGATATACATGGCCGGTGCGTCGATCACGTCGCTGGCAAAGCGGAAATCATAGCCGCCGCAGTCGGTGTCGCGGCACTGAAACGTGATCTCGAATCCGTCGGCGCGAAGCTGCGCCAGCAGCGGCGCGAGGATCTGGGCCGTCGTCATCCGCCCCGCCGTAAGGCGCCAGGCGCGTCGCGCGACCGACCCCGCAAAGGTTTCCTTGTCCACGCCGGTGCCGTCGAAGGCGGCAACGGGCAGGTCGGCCGTACCGCTCGGCACGATATCCTCGGCCGTGAGGGTGGCGGGGACGGGGAAATCCGGCGCCAGGGCGAGGGCGCCGACCGCAGGCCATGCCAGAGCGACGCAGAAAAGGGCAGTGCGTATCATCTGTATGAAGCGTGATAGGCGGCGTTCGGTTTCATGTCGCTGGCCGTGGCGACACGATTGGTCATGTTGAAGAACCCGGCGACCGATGCGATGTCCCAGATGTCGCGGTCACAGAAGCCCGCCGCGCGCAGGGCTTCGCGGTCCGCCTCGCAGACCAGATGGCACGACGCGGTCAGTCTGGCGGCAAATTCCAGCATCGCCCTTTGCCGCGGACCCAGAGGGGCGACGCGCCAGTTCAGCACGATCTGTTCGCCGAAGACCGGATCGCCCGAAAGCCTGCGCACCGCCGCGCCATGGGCTGCCAGACAGTAAAAACAACGGTTTTCGGCGGACACAGCCACCGCGATCATCTCACGCTCCAGCAGGCTGAGGGCGCTGTCGCCCAGCATCAGGTCGTTGTACATGGCCGTGAAGGCATCGAGCTTGGCAATGTCGAACGCGTAGGCGCGCAGCACATTGGGCACCATCCCGAGCTTTTCGGTACAGATGTCGAAGTATTTCTGCGTCTGGGGCGGCAGTGGATCGACCATGGGAAGATCCAGCGCGGTGGGCGCCATCGGGTCCATCGTTCAGTCCTTGATGCGGTAATGGTATCTAGCGCAAACCGGCATATCGAGGGAAGCATAGAGCGCATTGGCCGCACGGTTGTCTTGCACGACGGCAACAGCCATCGTCTGCGCGCCCCGCGCCGCGGCCCAGTGCGCAGCGGCCAGCATGATGTTGCGCG
>JBGTLJ010000443.1:0-10885 GCA_041744175.1 Oceaniglobus sp.
CCCGCCGTCGATCACCGCCTGAAGCGTCCCTGACTGCAGCGCCACTGCCCCGGGCCCCGAGGCCCCGGCCGCGGCCGCCGCGATGTCCAGCATTTTTCCGCCATTCAATATGGCGACGGCGACCGGACGCCCCTCCACTGCGATCGTCGCAAGCTTCATGCGCACCCCCTCCCAAGGATCCTGATTTCCAAGCGCCTGTCCTCCTGCCCCTGTCGCCGGTCTGTCCTCGCGGGACCCTGCGGTGACAAGTCTCCTCGCAAGGACGACTCTTGAAATCCAGTGAATGCTGCTCCATGACACAATGCAACCAACCAATAACAGGATTGGTCGGATGACGGACCTGACGAGACAGACCTTGCTGCAACGTGTCCGCACGATGATCGACACTGCCGAATATGCCCATAACGACCGCCTGCCGCCAGAGCGCGCGCTGTGTGAAACGCTGGGCGTCACCCGCACCAGGCTGCGCGGCGCGCTGGCCGA
This sequence comes from Oceaniglobus sp., assembly GCA_041744175.1. Taxonomy (GTDB): domain Bacteria; phylum Pseudomonadota; class Alphaproteobacteria; order Rhodobacterales; family Rhodobacteraceae; genus Oceaniglobus. The sequence continues at coordinate 484 of JBGTLJ010000443.1, forward strand.
GCTAGAGTCGCAGGGTCTGATCTGGCGGCATGTGGGACGCGGCACCTTTGTGGGCGCACGTTCCGTGCTGAACCTCGAAGACGTGGCCTACCTTTGCGATCAGGTCCAACCGGCCCAGTTGATATCGGTGCGCTGCATGATGGAGCCGGAACTGGCGCGGCTGGCCGCGCTGCATGCCGACGCATCGGACCTTGCCCAGATGGCCCTGTGCGCCGAGCGGTGTCGGCAAGCCGCCGACTGGCGCGGCTACGAGGCCTGGGACAACAACCTGCACCTTGCCATTGCACGCGCGACGCACAACAAGCTCTACCTTTATTATTTCGATACACTGAACGTGGTGCGCCGTTCCATTGTCTGGGGTCAGCCCCGCAAGACTGCGCGCCCGGACGATGACTACTCCAGCTTTCAGCAGCATGACGAAATTGTCGCCGCGATCCGTGACAAAGATAGCGACCGTGCCGCGCGCCAGATGAAGATCCACCTTGAATCCGTATATTCCCGCATCTTCGCTCAGGGCATCGTCAAAGGGCCATGACGGCGCCGATACCCCTGACGGTGGTGCGGACGTCCTGCCTGACGGCGGGCATGCAGACTGACCCCTATGAAGTGGCAATAGCCGCCGTCATTCGAGGAACGGCTTCGGTCGGCGCGCAACGTGATTCCCGCTGACTCCCAAGGCATTCGATGAAATCCCGCCGAAGGGATTCATTTTCCCGCCGCGGGTCGTGGGCGACGAAGAAGCGGGAGGTAAACGACCAGTCGTTTGTCTTGACCGACCGCATCCGGCCGAGGGCTTGCCACACCCCGCCCCGGTGTTCAGGCAGAAAGCCCACGTAGCGCCCGGACAGGATGAGCATCTCCTGCGCCTCCATGCTGCCGACCTTTGCACGCGCCGTGACGCGGCCGAGCCGGTAGGTATCGTCGAAATGCATGTAGTTCCGCACAGAAAAAGCCGCTCTGAGAAAGTCGACTTGTCTGAGGTCCCGGTCCGGACGTTCGAACCAGGGGTGATCGCTGCCACAATAGAGATGATGGGCCTCGGTCGCGAGTTCCACATAGGCGAGTTCTGGAAGCGGTTGCAGCGATGCCCCGATCACCACATCGCGCGCCCCATGCAGCAGGCTGTTCAGCAGCCCCGACGGCGTGTCGGTCTCAAGTTCGATCATAACCTCCGGATGGGCCACAACAAAACGGGAAAGCGCGCCCGGCAGATCGAGCGCCTCGAATGTTGTGACGGAATCGATGACGCCAATGCGAAGCCGCACCGTCTGCCGGTTGTGAACCCGGTTCAACGTCGATTCGAACCGCTCGATATTCCGGAAGAGTTCCTGAGCGGCAGCATAGGTGCCAGTGCCCGCAGCCGTGATCCGGAAGCCGCCGCGACCTCTGAAACACAGCTTCGAGCCGAGCTTTGCTTCGAGCGCCGCGAGATGGGTCGAGAGCGTCGACTGGCCCATGTTGAGCGCGATCTGCGCCCCGGGAAAGCCATTGCATTCGACGATCGTGCAGAAAATCCGGATCAGCCGAAGGTCGATGTCCGAGAGGTGTCGCATGGCGGATTCCTTCACTTCGGGCATTCTCGATGTAACGGCCCATGTTTTCTTCATTCTTGGCAGGCCGCAAGGCTGTTACGTTTTCGGAAATGAAGTCACACTGAAGGAGTCTGACAGATGCTTCCCCGGTCCCTCGCCTGTGCCATCACCGTCACCGCTCTCGCCGCCGGTCTTCCCGCAGAAGCTCAGGACAACACGATCAGGGTCCTTTCCCCGACATGGGTCGGTTTCGCACCGGCTCTCGTTGCCCAGGACCTTGGCTGCTACGAGGAGGAGGGAGTGACGCTTGATTACCGCTTCGAGGACGACCGCGCCAATGTGATGGCGGCCATGGAACGCGGCGATATAGACGCCGACATGCGCACCGTGGGCGAGCACCAGGGCCGTCCGCGCATCCCAGAGACGCCCGGCACGATCATCGGTACAATCGACCTTTCGGTGGGCGGCGATGGCGTGATCGTGGAAGGCTCGATTGAAAGCGTGGCCGACCTGAAGGGCAAGACCGTCGCGATCGAGCCCAATATTCCGGCCCGGCTTTTGCTGCAGATCGAACTGGCCAAGGCCGGCCTTTCGCTCGGCGATGTGAACCTGCTCGATATCGCGACCGCCGACACGATCTCCGTGTTCTCCGACCCGTCAATTGCGGCGGTCGGGACGTACGAGCCTTTCATGAGCCAGTCCATCCAGATCGTGACCGACCGCAACCCGCGCATCCTTGTATCGTCGAGCGACCTGCCCGGTGTCATCGTCGATATCATTACGGCACGCGACGAAGCGCTGGCCGAAAACCCCGCCAAATTCGAAAGCCTTCTGCGCTGCGTCTATCGCGGTGTCGACTTTCAGCGCGAGAACCCCGAGGAATTTGCTGCGCTTGCGGCACCCTACTTCGGCCTCAGCGCCGCCGATGTGACCGAGATCATCGAGACATCACTGGCCTATACCACTTACGAGGAGGCGGTCGAGTTTCTCGGCGCGGACGGGGGCACAGGCCAACTGCACGAGGTCTTCGACGAGGTCATGCAGCTCAATCTCGACTACGGCGCGGCTGACACCGCGCTCGATGCCACGGAAGAGATCGACAACACGCTCCTGACCGGTCTGTTCGACGGTCACGAACGGTAGGACGACGCAAATGCCGAGCCGTAAGGTCCTGATCGGCACCGCGAGCACGTTGTCCCTGCTGCTGGCCTGGGAAATCGTTTCGCGCAGCGGCACCGTATCTGACAGGTTTCTACCGGCACCCACCACTGTGCTGGCGGCGCTCTGGTCGATGATCTTCGAGCGCGACCTGCTGTATCATGCAGGCATTTCGACCCTGCGGGTCTGGACCGCATTCCTGATTGCCGCGGCGATGGCAGTGCCGATCGGCATCATGATGGGATCGTACAAAGTGGCCGGTGCTGCGCTCGAGCCGGTTGTGGATTTCATCCGCTATCTGCCGGTGCCCGCACTCGTGCCGCTCTCGATCATCTGGTTCGGCGTCGGGGAGGGCACGAAGATCTTTCTGCTCTGGCTTGGCACATTTTTCCAACTTGTGCTTCTGGTGGCCGACGACGTCCGCCGCGTTCCCCAGGAATATCACGAGTCTGCGATGACGGTGGGCGCGCCGGGCTGGCGGCGTCTGACCGATGTCTCCTTGCCTGCCATGCTGCCGACTCTGGTCGACAACATGCGCATCACGCTTGGCTGGTGCTGGACCTATCTGATCATCGCCGAGATCGTCGCTGCCAACAGCGGGCTCGGCTTTGTCATCTGGCAGGCGCGGCGCTTTTTCCAGACGCCCGAGGTGATGGCGGGCGTGGTGACAATCGGCATCATCGGTCTGGCGACGGACCAGGTCGTGCGTGCCCTGCACCGCCGCTGTTTCGGATACCTGACCCGATGATTTATCTGACCTTTGACGGCGTCACCAAGCGCTACGGGGATACCGACGTCGTCTCGCCGTTCGATCTCGACGTTTCGGAGGGCGAGTTCGTCGCCTTTCTCGGCCCTTCGGGCTGCGGCAAGACCACTTTGATGCGCATGGTCGGCGGGCTTGAACTGCCAAGTTCCGGCAGGATCCTGCTGCGCGAAGAGCCGCTGACCGGACCCGATCGCCGCAGGGGAATGGTGTTCCAGTCCTATTCCGCCTTTCCCTGGCTGACCGTGTCGGGCAACGTGGCCTATGGCATGCGCTACCGTCAGGACCTGTCTGCGTCCGACAAGCGCTCACAGGTCGCACATTTTCTTTCGCTCGTCGGATTGACCGACTTTGCCGACAGCTGGCCGAACCGTATTTCGGGCGGAATGCGCCAGCGCGTTGCCATCGCCCGAACGCTTGCGGCAGGTTCGGAAATCCTGCTGATGGATGAGCCCTTCGGCGCGCTCGATGCCCAGCGTCGCGAATATCTGCAGCTGGAACTTCGGCGCCTTCAGCAGGACGAAGGCAAGACGATCATCTTCGTCACACATGACGTAGAGGAGGCAGCCTTTCTCGCCGACAGGGTGATCGTCTTTACCCGCCGTCCCGCCAGCATTCTGGCCGAAGTGGACATCACGGCGCAGCTTGGTTCCGACAGAACACTCGAACTGCGGGAGAACTCCGACTTCTTCGCCCTTCGGAACGAGCTTCTGCATCTCGTTCGCTCGACAGCGTCCGGTGAGGAGATCACATCATGAAGGACTTCACAGGCAGCCGCGTTCTCGTGACCGGTGCGAGCCGTGGTATCGGCCTCGCCGTGGCACACGCCTTTTCGGATGCAGGCGCTGCAGTCTGGATCCTTGCCGAAGATGCGGCCGTCGACGATGCAGCCCGAGACATCGGGGCCACCGGCGTCCGGGCTGATGTGACCGATGCCGCCGCAATTGCGGCCGCCCTCCCTCGCATGGGCAAGCTCGACATCCTTGTCAACAATGCCGGCCTGGAAAGGATCACGCCTGCCGACGACGCCGCACCCGAGGCGCTCGCGCTGTTCCGCCGGATCATCGACATCAACGTCGCCGGTATGGCGATCGTCACCGCCCATGCGCTTCCCGCAATGGGCCACGGCGCGCGCATCGTGAACACGGCGTCGATATGGGGGCGCGTCAGTGAACCATTGTTCGGTGCCTATGTCGCGTCGAAGCATGCGGTCATCGGACTGACGAAGACCTGGGCGAAGGAGCTCGGACCCCGTGGAATACGGGTCAACGCCGTCGCCCCCGGATGGGTCCGGACCGAGGCGGCCGTACGGTCGGCCCGCATCCTGGCAGCGCGCTCGGGCAAGGCGGAGGGTGAGATCATCGGTGCCGTGGAAGCGGCACAGGCCCTTGACGGTGGTCTGATGGAACCGCAGGACATCGTGGGTGCCTATCTGTTCCTCGGCTCCGCGGCCTCTGCGAACATTACCGGTCAGACGCTGGGGATCGACCGTGGCGAGGTGCCGTGGTGAGGGTTGCCGTCGTGACCGGCGCGGCCGGCGGGATCGGAGCCGCCGTCTGCGAAGCGCTTCGCGCCGACGGCTTCGATGTGAAAGGCATGGATCTTTCGAACGCGGAGCTCGCTGCCGATGTCACTCAACCCGCTTCGGTCGCTGCGGCACTGGCACCGCTGTCCCGCATCGACGTCCTCGTCAATAACGCGGGCATTCTGATCGCGGGCGCGCTTGCCTCGATGCCGATCGTCGATTTCGACCGACAGATCGCCGTAAACCTTCGGGGCCTCTTCGTCGTCACCCAGACGGCACTCGCGAAGATCCCGCGGGGCGGGCGTATCGTCAACGTCGCCTCCGAGCTTGCCTACCTCGGACGTGAAGGCGCTTCAGCCTATGCCGCGACAAAGGGTGCCGCCCTGTCCCTCACCCGGTCCTGGGCGCGCGAGCTTGCGCCGGACATCCTTGTGAACGCGGTCGCCCCGGGGCCGGTCGACACGCCGCTGCTCGGCTTCGAGGCGATGACGCCAGAGGCGCAGGCGCTGGAGACGCGGAACCCCCTCGGTCGCATCGGCCGACCGGAAGAGATCGCGGCTGTGATCGCCTTTCTCGCATCCGAGCGCGCGAGCTTCATTACCGGACAATGCTTCTCCGCCGATGGCGGAGCGGCCATGCACTGAGGAGATCCCATGCTGCTTCATCCGCTCCCCTGGCCCGACGGCAAGCGTCTTGCGGCCGCCATCACATTCGACATCGACGCCGACAGTCTGATCCGCAACGCGCGTCCCGATGACGGCCACCTGCGGCTCGCTCCGGTGTCGATGGGCCGTTACGGCCCCACGGTCGCGGTGCCGCGCATTCTCGACACCTATCGCCGCTTCGGCCTGACGCAGACATTCTTCATGCCGGGCTGGGTGATGGAAAACTATCCGGGCACCGTCGAGGCGATACTGAGGGACGGTCACGAGATCGGGCACCATTCCTGGTGCCACGAGGATCCCATGGGCCATTCGGACGGGCAGGAGGCGGAGCTGTTCTATCGTGCGCTTGAAACCCACGTCCGGATGACGGGACGAAAGCCGCGTGGATATCGGGCCCCGGTCTACAATGTCACGCCCGGCGCAATCGGCCGGCTGATCGCCGAAGGCTTTCTCTACGACAGCTCGCTGATGGCTGACGACCTGCCCTATCTTCTGAAGGCGCCCGAGGGCGATATTGTCGAGATTCCGCCCCACTGGGGCACCGACGACTGGCCTCCATTCGCCCACTTCGAGGAGATAGGCTATCTGATGCCGGTCCGCGCGCCCTCGGATGGCATCCGCGCCTTCATCGAGGAATTCGAGGCAGCCCATGCAGTTGGCGGATTCTGGATGCCGGTCCTGCACCCGTTTCTCACGGGGCGTCTCGCACGCTGGGCGGTGATGGAGCATTGGCTGGAAGGCGCTCTCGCAGCGGATGACGTCTGGTTCGCGTCGCTGGAAGAGATTGCGCGGCATGCCATGGCGCACCGGGACCGGCTGCGCACAGACGTCATTGCGGGAAAACCCGCATGATCCCCGTCGGTGCTTCCTGTCGACCCGACAGCGCCCCGGAGGTTCGACGCTGCGGCGGCGCAACGTCTCGTGCACTGCGAAAGAAGGCTGGGCCGCCGTGCGTGAGACGGGGTCCGACATCGTTCCGGTGCGGCGGATCGGACGGATCGGACCCGAGAAAACACTCGCGCGGATCCCGGCGGGCGAAAGCGACCAAGTCGCGATTGACGTCGATGGCTTCGATCCGTCAATCGCGCTAGGCACCGGAACCCCCTCCCACGGAGGCTTCGTGCATCACGAGGTGCCGGACCTGCTCGCGGGGCGCGATGACGTCGTGGGCATCGACCTTTTGGAGGTGGCACCCGGTTGCGACCAAACGGATGGCACAGCCATCGCCGCCGCCCGGATCCTGCCGAACTTCATCGGACGGGCCGTGCACGCAAGGGGTGACGTGCCGCCGGCACTGCGGAGGGTCCGCCCAACGGCGGCCCGTCGCGCGCTTCTATCATCCCGAAGGTCCGAGCAGGAGGAACACCGATCCCGAGATGTGTCTGAGATAATCACCCCCAGCCGGCGTATGTCGCCGATGAACGATCCGGCGCTTTCGGATTTCGCCGGCGCTGCACAGCGGAAGGGCGAGCGTCGCTGCGCTCGCCCTGTTCGTGCTTCATTTGCCCTTCTTCGCCCCGAGGGAGGGCGGCTTGCTGACCATTGAGTTTGCGGTAGCCGACACCTTCGGCTTTTCCTTCTTGGGCTTCTTTATTTCCTTGTTTCCGCGCTTGTTGTCGCCTTTGCCCATCATGTCCTCGGATGTTGTATGCCGTGCCTGCGACATGCAGGTCCGGTCGTTTCTCAGGAAAATCAGGGTTGCCTGACATGGGTCAGGGCGATGATCTCGGTGAGCGTGTGGGGCCGTCATCGGACGCCGCGCACGCTTAGAGGTTATGACCGCTTCTGCGTTGCGACAAGCGCTTTGAGAGTTGGCTGCATCCTGGAAGATGTAGAGGCCATGGAAGCCGACAAGTCAGCGGGCGGCCGGGCGGCGGATCGCTGAGCACTGATGCCTCGATCCGCTTGCGCATGTCCTGCTGCGCAGAGACGCCAAGCGTCCGGCAGATCGCGGCAAGATGCGGGCGCACCCTTGCCGGGGCGAGGTCCGTGTGGACCGAAGGCTGGTCTCATGATCGCTGTCAAGCGCTTGCTTGATAGCATATGTTCCGGTGACCTCGGGCCCAGCCTGATGTGGAAAGGCGTTGTTGCACAATTCTGACCGTGGACGATTCAGATCGTGAATCCGAGCGGTCAGACGAGTGGGCGCTGGTCAGACGAGGGCGTCCGCGACAGCCTTACCGCAGTCGACAGTATCGGCGGTCCCGCCAAGATCGCGGGTGCGGAGAGCCTGTTGCGCAAGCACGCGCTCGATTGCGGTCACGACCTCGGCCGCGGCATCCGGATGGCCGAGGTGGTCAAGCATCATGGCGCCCGCCCAGATCTGGCCGACCGGGTTCGCGATCCCCTGTCCGGCGATGTCCGGCGCCGAGCCATGGACCGGCTCGAACAGCGACGGGAAGGCCCGCTCGGGGTTGATATTGGCAGAGGGTGCGATGCCGATGGTGCCCGTACAGGCCGGCCCGAGGTCCGACAGAATGTCGCCGAACAGGTTCGAAGCCACCACCACATCGAAGCGATCGGGGTTCAGCACGAAATGGGCGGTGAGGATATCGATGTGGTACTTGTCCCAGACAACGTCCGGATAGGACTTGGCCATCTTTTCTACCCGCTCGTCCCAGTATGGCATGGTGATCGAGATTCCGTTGGATTTGGTGGCCGAGGTGAGATGTTTGCGCTCGCGCCGGTTCGCGAGATCAAAGGCGTAGCGCAGGATACGGTCGACCCCTATACGGCTCATCACGGTTTCCTGCATGACGATCTCGCGGTCGGTATCGGGAAACATCTTGCCGCCGACAGAGGAGTATTCACCTTCGGTGTTCTCGCGCACGATCCAGAAGTCGATATCGCCGGGATTGCGCCCTGTGAGCGGGGAGGGCACGCCCGGCATGAGACGCGCGGGACGCAGATTGACGTACTGGTCGAACTGGCGGCGAAACTGGATCAGCGATCCCCAGAGCGAGACGTGGTCCGGCACCTTTGCGGGCCAGCCGACCGCACCGAAGAAGATCGCGTCGTGCAGGCCGATCTGGTCTTTCCAGTCCTCCGGCATCATCTGCCCGTGCTTCGCGTAGTAGTCGCAAGAAGCGAAGTCGAACTCGTCGAAGCGCAGATCAAAGCGGTGCCGTTTCGCCACGGCCTCAAGCACGCGCAATCCCTCGGGCACGACTTCCTTGCCGATGCCGTCACCGGCGATCACCGCGATCCTGAGACGATTGTCCGTCATGCAATTCACTCCCTAAACGTTGCGGCCGCGGATGGCCCCGAGCATCGCGTCGGTCACCTCCCGCGTCGTCGCTTGCCCGCCGAGGTCAGGCGTATGCAGCGACGTGTCCGCCGTCACCCGCTCGACCGCCTCCATCAGCCGCGCCGCCGCTTCGTGTTCGCCGAGGTGTTCAAGCATCATCGAGGCCGTCCAGAATGTGGCGACCGGGTTTGCCGTGCCCTTGCCGGTGATGTCGAAGGCGGAGCCGTGGATCGGCTCGAACATGGAGGGCGCGTCGCCCTCGGGGTTGAGGTTGGCCGTCGGCGCCACGCCGATAGACCCGGCAAGGGCCGCGGCGAGGTCGGAGAGGATGTCGGCGTGCAGGTTCGTCGCGACGATGGTGTCGAGCGACGCAGGCTTGAGCGTCATCCGCACCGTCATCGCATCGACCAGCATCTTGTCCCAGCTCACGTCCGGGAACTCCGCTGCCACCTCACCCGCGATCTCGTCCCAGAGCACCATCCCGTACCGCTGCGCGTTTGACTTGGTGACAACGGTCAAGAGCTTGCGCGGCCGCGACTGGGCCAGCCTGAAGGCGAAACGCATGATCCGCTCGATCCCGGCGCGGGTGAAGATCGAGACGTCCGTCGCGACCTCCAGCGGCAGTCCGGGATGCGTCCGGCCGCCCTGGCCCGCGTATTCGCCCTCGGAGTTCTCACGCACGATCACCCAGTCAAGCTCGCCGCGGTTGACATGGCGCAGGGGGCTCTGGATGCCCGGCAGCACCCGGGTGGGGCGCACGTTGGCATACTGGTCGAGCGGCTGGCAGATCGCGAGCCGCAGTCCCCAGAGCGTGAGATGGTCCGGCACGTCCGGAGCGCCGACCGCGCCGAACAGGATCGCGTCGAAATCGCGAAGCTGATCCGCGCCATCGACGGGCATGAAGGCGCCGGTCCTCTTGTAGCGGTCGGTGCTCCAGTCGAAGTGCTCGACCTCCAGGCGGAAGCTGCCGTCGCGATCGGCCAACGCCTGGAGCACCTCGATGCCGGCGGCCACCACCTCGATCCCGATGCCGTCACCGGGGATTGCCGCGATCCTGTGGGTGCGGATGTCCATTCGTTCAAGCTCCAATTCAGAAGAAGACGCCAGAGGGCACGCGAAGCAGCAGCACGTCAACCATGACCCACCAGAATGCGATCACGATGGCTGCGCCGGACAGGGTCCAGATCGCCCAGATACGGAACCGCGGACGATCGTAATCCGCGATCGCCATGATCGCGGCGAAGGCGATGAGGCTCGACACCTGGAAGCCGATCATGGGCAGGAGCATGACCCAGGCCGCCATGACGGCCGCCAGCCCGAGGCGGCGCGACCAGCCCTCTGCACCCTCTGCACCTGCCATCGCTGGCGCCGCGCGCCCGGCGAGGATCGCCGCGATCAGCCCCAGGGAAAACAGGATCATGCCCAGCGAGATGGTTGCCGGAAAGATCGATCCCAGCGCCGACATGCCGCGCGTCCCCAGGAAAATGTAGATCGCAAGAAGCGCGAAGCCCG
>JBGTLJ010000444.1:0-4885 GCA_041744175.1 Oceaniglobus sp.
AAACCCGTTGGATCGGGCAGTTGGGTGATGGTAGTCTCTGACATGTGGCATATCCCTTTCTCGGCTGAGAATTGACGGCGTCTGAACACCGCCATGATATGCCGCCCCTCAGGGCATCAACAACTTTCGCGCGTTTCTCACGCGCTGGCGGGGTTTCCGCTGCGAAGGCAGTCGCCCTGACCGGGAACCGCTCGCCCCAATGCCGCGCAGGGCCAAGGTCGACATGCATGAAGCCCGAGCGCGGATAGAAGCCGAAGCCGAGGAGCCCGACCTCGCGCGCCGCGGCCTCGAACGCCACCGGGTCGTGGTTCGTCATCGCTATGTCGAAGGCCACGCTGTCGAGATGCTTCGAGCGGGTGGCACCGCGGGCCGCCGGTTTATGAAGTCAAAAGATGTCGTGCCGTCTCTTATGCGCATAATTCAGGAGCCGCCCGGCAAATCCGGACGGCAGATGATCTTGAGAAAGGCTAGCGATCAAGCGCGTCAACACCCGAAAAACGAAAGGCTTCGGTCTGAAGGGCTGTCAATTCGTCTTCCGGCATGTCTGCGTCCGCCACCAGGATGCGCCCAAGGAACACGAAGGGCAGTTCGCCTTCACGCCCTTCCAGGTGGTACTTGACAGCCTCTGCCGCCGCTGCGCCGACATCGTCGCCCATACGCATCGGAGTGGCGTCCATTTCGCCCATCCGCATCGAGTCGAGTTCAAGAGCCGTTCCGCCCCAGCCGGTGTTGATGATCTCGTCGTTACGGCCGGCGCCATTCAGCGCCTCGACCCCGCCCATCGCCATTGCCGTGTTGGCATAATGGATAAGCGTCACCTCGGGATAGGCCTGAAGGATCAGATTGGTGCCGTCATACCCGCCTTCGCGGGTGTAGTCGCCATAATGCTCGTACGCTTTTTCCCAGCCGCCCTTTTCGGCGACGCAATTTTCGAAGTCGCCGGACCGCTGGTTGTCGGTGATGCCGGGAATCCCGCGCAGCAACGCATAGGTGATGTCTTGTCCGTGCTTTTCCACCAGATGGTTGCAGATATTGAGCGCCCCGATCGTCGATGAGAAATCAAACCAGTTCGCCGGTTGCGCTTCGAGGTACTTCAACGGCGTGAAGAAAGAAAAAACAAAGGTGGTGAAATCGTCGCTTGCCGCAAGGCGGGCAATGTTGTCGGCCTGGGTGGCAAGTTCGGACGGACCGAATATCACAAAATCATAGATGTCGCCGTCCAGAAGAACCTGCTCGGTATAGGTGCTTTGCAGTTCATGCTCGATCTGGCGCGACGCGAACTCGGTCGTCTCATACTTGATGCCCAGTTCGTCCATCCGCTTGGTGAAGGCCAGATAGGCCCGCGCCCAGAAATCGGAAACGTCCGCCGAAGGATAGATCAGGGCGATCTGGATCGGGTCGTCCTGCGCAACGGCAAGTGGCACGGCGGGCGATCCGACGACGGATTGCAGCGTCTCGACCGTACCTTCGACGTTGACCTCGTCAGGCAACCAGTAATCGCGGCTTTCGACGTCGGGCAGTTCGCGCAGCGGCAGATCCTGTGCAATGGCCGGTCCCATGCCGGCAATCAGCGCCAGAGCAGCGCAGGTTTTCAGATGTTTCATGTTCTTCCTCCCCTTCTTGTTATGACCTTGTTTTTCGAGACGTGTCCTCTGGATCATCGGATCGCCTGCGTTTCGCCGCTGAACAACCAGCCCATGGTGAAAAGGATCGCCACGGCTGCCCCGAGTTTGAGGATGAACTTGCCCAATCGCCGGTTTTCGGGCGTCATTGCCGCTGCGATGAATCCGCCCTGTCCATCGCGGTCCTTGGTCTGGATCCATGTATAAAAGGCGACCGACGATATGATGACCGCGCCAGACGCCACAGCCTGCCAGAAGAATTCGATGCGCAGCGTGACCAGAGCGTTGATCATCATCGAAAGAAGCAGAACGCCCGCCAATGATCCCACGATCGACGCGCGTCCCCCGAACAGCGATGTTCCCCCGACCACGACGGCCGAAATGACGTGCAGGTTGAAGAACGGCGCCGATGTCGCCTGGACCGAGTTCAGTTTGCCCGCCAGCATCACGCCCGCCAGTCCAGCCATCGCCCCCATGAGAACGTAGACATAGACCTTGTAGCGGTTCACCGGGATGCCGGTCAGTTCCGCAGCCTCGGGATTCGAGCCGATCGCTGTGGCATACCGGCCCAGTCGGGTACGGGTATAAAGGATGTATCCGCCGATCATTGTGGCGAGCCCGATCAGCAATGGAATGGGCAGGAAGCCCGGAATTTCGCCCCTGCCGATGGCAACGATCTCCTCCGGAAACCGCGAAAGGACGATGCCTTTTGCAAGGATCAGCGCAAAGCCGCGATAGGCGAGGTCCATCGCAAGTGTCCCGATGAGATCGGGCACCCGCAGTTTGGTGATGATCAGCCCGTTGATCAGTCCGCAGGTGGCCCCCAGCGAGATTGCCAGCGGAACGGCAACCCACCATGGAAAGCCATAGGATTTCACCATGTATCCCATGATGATCGCGGTAAGCGCCGCGATGGACCCGATGGAAAGATCAATGCCCCGAGTCACAATGACGATGGTCATCGCCATCGCCATCGGCATGTAGATCGCCGCGTCCTTGAGGATGATGTTGAAGTTGGCCAGCCGGAAATAGCGGCCGGGCTCAAGCAGCAGCATGATCAGGATCAGGGCGCAGATCATTGCCATCGGGCCGAGAAGGCTCAGGTAACGCTCAAGCTTCTCGCGGTTCGACATGCCGAACTCGGCAGGGTCATTGATTGACGACATGTTGAAACTCCTATGCCGCTTCGGCGCCGACGATCAAGCCAAGCACCGCCTTGGTATCGACCTCCGCGGTGTTGACATAGGCAACGCGCCGCCCTCGCCGCATGACCTGAATGCGGTCCGAAATCTCGAACACTTCGTCCAGGCTGTGAGAGATGACGATGACGGCCAGTCCCTGCTCCCGAAGGGTCTTGATCAACGTCAGCGTTCGCGCCGTCTCGCGCGGCCCCAGCGCGGCGGTTGGCTCATCCATGACCAGCACACGCAGGTTCGAATGATAGACGGCGCGGGCAATGGCGATCGCCTGTCGCTGGCCGCCTGACAGGCTGTCGGTCGGGACATCCATGCTGCGCAGGGTGACGCCCAGGCGTTCCTTCAGGACGCGCTCTGCCTCGGAGCGCATCTTTGCGTTGTCCAGAAACTCGACCCCAAGAATGCTTCGCGTCAGTTCGGCGCCGAGAAACATGTTGGCTGCCGGGGTCAGGTGATCGGCGAGGGCAAGCGTCTGATAGACAGCATCAATGCCGGCGTCGATGGAATCGGAGTGACTGGTCATTACCAGCGGCACGCCATTCATCGTGACCGTGCCTGATGTCGGTTGAAAGACGCCGGTCAGAATCTTGATAAGCGTCGACTTGCCAGCGCCGTTGTCGCCGACAATCGCCAGCACCTCGCCGGCGTAGGCGTCAAGGTCGACACCATCGAGCGCGACGACACCTCCAAAACGCTTGGCGATACTCCGCATGGAAATCGTTGGGGGTAATTCTCTCTCCGTCAAGCTCGGCCTCCCGCCCTTTCATCAGAAGGAAGGTCTACAGCTATTGGCCTTGGGTCAACATAAATGTTATCGCTAGCAGTCATTTTCGACTTTCGGAAATTTGTGGCAAGTTTTCCTCTGCAGACCCGCACCTGATCCCGCATGACGGCATAGTCGGACAGCTTGCCTGACAGGACTGTGCCCTCGTGCAGCTCCTCCACCTCTTTCGTAGCACGGTCCAGAACTGGCTGCCCGTATTCCACCACCGGCGGGCAAACGCGACCTGTCCGCTTGGAATTGCCCATTGCGCAGTCGGTCAGCAAGAGCATCGCGATCAGGGGGGCGGCGGCTGGCGGGGTCCAGCATCTGTCGTTGGGTGTCACGGGCAGTCGCCATCGCCGTCCACTACCGACAGAGTTGATCTTGGCGGGCCACCGACTGGATTTCATGCCCTCAATCCGCCGCTTGCGGATTTCCGCGGCAAACATCGGGCCGAACCTGTGCCACCAGAACCGCACCGTCTCGTGACAGATGTCGATGCCACGCTCGTGCAGCAGATCCACGACGTCGCGGAGCGACAGCGGGAACCGGATGTACATCATGACCGTCAGGCGGAAGATCTTGTCTTATCCAGAATGTGGCTTCCGGATTGTTGGAAGCCACTGCCCACCATGCGACTTATGGCGGGCATTGGCGGCGGTTGGATCGCGATGATCTCGGTCAGATGGACCGTTCCTGAGTATGATCATCCTCCGTCTTCACCTTGGGCCTGAACGGATACGCGTGCGGGTCGGCACGCATGACAAGAAAAGGACACGGCGAAGATGACTGAGCATACGATCGGTATCGATATTTCAAAGTCCCATCTCGATGCATTTCGCTTGGAGGACGAGACAGCGCAGCGGTTTGAGAATTCTCCACGTGGTTTTCGGGCAGTGATCAAATGGCTGGGAGCGGCGCAGATTGCCCGGATCGTGTTCGAGCCGACAGGGCCATATCATCGGGCGTTTGAGCAAGCCCTTTCAGGCAAGTTTCCCTTGGTGAAGGTTAATCCCTTCAAGGCGCGTCGGTTCGCCGAAGCCTGCGGAACGCGTGCCAAGACTGATGCTGTCGATGCCCGGATCCTGGCGCGCATGGGGGCGGCACTTGAAATGGAACCGGATCAGCCGACCTCCAGCAAGCTGCTTGGTCTCAAAGACTTACAGAGAGATGGCTCGGGAAAACTGAACAGCCGGGATAAGTGGATTTTCCGCGCAACAGCAGCATGATGCTGCCAGCGAGGAGATGACCATGACGAGACGACCGCGCCGGAATCACAGCCCGGCTTTCAAGGCGAAAGTAGC
>JBGTLJ010000445.1:0-4325 GCA_041744175.1 Oceaniglobus sp.
ATGTAGCCGGCGAACACCGCGCCGGTGCCCTGGTTGACGAATGCCGACAGCCGCGCCGAACAGACGTCCGGATTCTCCAGCACCGGCACGGTCAGGCGCGCGGCCACCTTGGCGGCACCGATCGCCTTCAGGATCGTTTCGCGCTCGGACGAGGCGGCGGCCAGCGTCTTGCCCAGCAGCGCCGCCTCGACGCTGATGTTGGCGCTGTTGATGACACGGTAGGTCTGCACCATGGCAATCAGGCCGATGGGCAGCAGCGCAAGACCCAGCAGCGCCACAAGCCGCACGTCCAGACGGCTCAGGACGGAAGCGTTCTTGCCCGGGTAAGGCACCTCAACCTTGCTGCGGGCTTGACGCCATCACCGACGCCGTCGTCGCGTCGTTGATCGTCGGATCCTCGCCGACCTGAAGATGCAGCAGTTCGGCCAGCCGCCGGCGGCCGCGATTGGCACGCGACTTGATGGTGCCGACCGCGACGCCGCACATCACCGCAGCCTCTTCGTAGGCGAAGCCCGACGCGCCGACCAGCATCAGCGCCTCGCGCTGTTCCGCCGGCAGTTTCTCGAACGCCTTCTGGAAGTCGGCCAGGGCCAGCCGCCCGTCATGCGCAGGCTTCTCGGCCAGGCTCGCCGCCATCACGCCGTCGATGTCGGCCACCTCGCGCCGTGCCTTGCGCCGCGACGAATAGAACGCGTTGCGCTGGATGGTGAACAGCCACGCCCGCAGGTTCGTGCCGGGCTGAAACTTGTCGATGTTCTTCCAGGCCTTTTCGATGGTGTCCTGCACCAGATCGTCGGCGCCTGAGGCATTGCGCGTCAAAGACATGGCAAAGGCCCGCAGCGCCGACAGGTGATCGACCAACTCGTCCCGTGGATCGCCCCTGACCGAAGGGTCAACCTTCATCGTCGGATTCCAGCTTTTTCAGCTGCTCCAGCAGCTCCTTGAAGCGGTCCGGAAGGCCATCCGGCAGTCCGTCGGGATCGCGGTAGACCCTTCGGAGGTTTTCGTCGATCTGTCGCATCAGGCTCGACACGTCCTTCTCATGAGTCATCGGTTACCGCATCCAGGAGGGGGGCTTGCATCTGCGCTGCTGACGGAACAAACGACACCCTGTCGGGTTCGGTTCCCGTTGCAAGTTGATGGATGAAGGCGTCGTGATGCATACAGCAGGGTCTGCGGGAGCAATTTCCGACCGTATCGCCGATACCCTTCCCTACCTGCGCCGCTACGCCCGCGCCCTGACCGGATCGCAACGCACCGGCGATACCTATGCCGCCGCGACGCTCGAGGCGATCTTGCAGGAGCGTTCGGTGTTCGCAGCCGATCTGCATCCGAAGGTGGCGCTGTTTCGAGCCTTTCACATGATCTGGGAAACCGCCGGCGCGCCGACCGCCGATACCGAGCCGCCGTCGACGCGGATGGAATCGTCGGCGCTGGACCACATGGCGGGGCTGACGAACAACACGCGCGAGGCGCTGCTGCTGTCCACGATCGAGGGGTTCAGCAGCGTTCAGATCGGCCAGATCATGAACGTCGACGCCGCCGAGGCCGACAGCCTGATCGCCATCGCCATGTCCGAGATGGAGCGGTCGATGTCGGGCAAGGTGATGATCATCGAGGACGAGGCGATCATCGCGATGGACATCCATTCCATCGTGGCCGAGATGGGGCACCAGATCACCGGCATAGCAAGAACCCGCAGCGCCGCCGTCGAACTGGGGTTGAAGCACCGGCCGGACCTGATCCTTGCCGACATCCAGCTTGCCGACAATTCCTCGGGCATCGACGCGGTGAACGATCTGACCGGACAGTTCGGCGAGGTTCCGGTCATCTTCATAACCGCCTTTCCGGAACGCCTGCTGACCGGTGAGAAGCCCGAGCCAGCGTTCCTGATCTCCAAGCCCTATTCCGAAGAGCAGGTGCGTTCGGCGGTAAGCCAGGCGATGTTCTTTTCCAGCACCGAGACACTGAAGACCGGCACCTAGGTGGCCGGCGTTCCGCGGGCGATGGTAGCGTCCTGCGGCCTCGCGCGTCAGCTCGACCGATCCCAGGCGCTGCGCAGCAAGGCACCGGCGACCACGGCCACGAGAATGTAGAAGATCGCCTGGGCGTAGCTTTGCCCGTCGATATGGAGGCCGCCGAAGCCGACAAGGCCTGCGGCTGCAGCGACACCCAGACAGATCATCAAAACCCGAACCATCACCAGTCGTCCTCTGTCGCGTTCCATCTTGACCTAAGACAAAGGCCACCTTGGTACACGGCAACCGGGTCGGCCATTGTCCGTTCCCACCGAACCGTCACAAAAATGCGACGTGATCAATTTTGCCACATTCTGCGCCGTGGTTGGCGGCATCGGGCCCGGTCGCTCGGGGCCTTCCGCAGCGTCGGATTTCGGGTTTCGTCCGGCCGCGCACTGCCCTAGGGTCCGCGCGCAGCGTCGGGCGGGACATCGCGCAGCGTCGGGCGGGACATAATGAACGACATCGTCATCGTCGATGCGCTGGACAAGACCTATGCCAGCGGCTTTCGCGCGCTGAAGAACGTTTCGCTGAGGATTCGCGAGGGCGAGGTGCTGGCGCTTCTGGGGCCGAACGGCGCCGGCAAGACCACGCTGATCTCGACCATCTGCGGCATCACCACGCCCAGCGGTGGCCGGGTGACGGTGGGCGGTCACGATGTGGTCACCGACTACCGGGCGGCGCGGACCCTGATCGGGCTGGTGCCGCAGGAGATCACGCTGGAGCCGTTCGAGAAGGTCATAAGCACTGTCCGGTTCTCGCGCGGGCTGTTCGGCCGCACCCGCGACGATGCGCATATCGAGCGGGTGCTGCGGCAACTGTCGTTGTGGGACAAGAAGGATACGCGGATCGCCGAGCTCAGTGGCGGCATGAAGCGGCGCGTGCTTATCGCAAAGGCGCTGAGCCACGAGCCTCGGGTTCTGTTCCTTGACGAGCCCAGCGCCGGCGTCGATGTCGAGTTGCGCCGCGACATGTGGCAGACGGTGGCCGGGCTGAAGGCCGACGGCGTGACCATCATCCTGACCACCCACTACATCGAAGAGGCCGAGGCGATCGCCGACCGAATCGGCATCATCGCCCGCGGCGAGATCCTGCTGGTCGAGGAGAAGGCCCACCTGCTGGAGCGGATGGGCAAGAAGCAGATGGTGATCGAACTGTCCGAACCCGTCGGCGACGTGCCGCAGGCGCTTGCCGCCTATGGGCTGGTGCCCGGCGCCGAGGATTGCACGCTGGTCTACACCTACGACACGCGCGGCGAACGCACGGGCATCACCAAGCTTCTGAACGACATTTCCGCCGCCGGCCTGCAACTGCGCGACGTGCGCACGCGGCAGTCCAGCCTCGAGGATATCTTCGTCGATCTGGTGCAGGCCGACGGCGCATGAACCTCGTCGCGGTGAAATCCATCTATGTGTTCGAGATGGCGCGCACGTTCCGGACGCTGCTGCAATCCATCGTGTCGCCGGTGCTGTCGACCTCGCTGTATTTCGTGGTTTTCGGCGCCGCCATCGGCAGCCGCATCGACGAGGTCGAGGGCGTCAGCTATGGCGCCTTCATCGTGCCGGGGCTGATCATGCTGTCGGTGCTGGTGCAGTCGGTCTCGAACGCCAGTTTCGGCATCTACTTCCCGAAGTTCATCGGCACCATCTACGAACTGCTGTCGGCCCCGGCCTCGTTTCTTGAGATTACCGCCGGCTATGTGCTGGCGGCGGCGACGAAGTCGCTGGCGATCGGGTTGATCATCCTGGCGACCGCGTTCCTGTTCGTGGACATCACCATCCTGCATCCGGTGGCAATGCTTGCGTTTCTGGTGCTGACCTGCCTGTCGTTCAGCCTTTTCGGCTTCATCATCGGCATCTGGGCGCAGAATTTCGAGCAGTTGCAGTTGGTGCCGCTGCTGGTGGTCACGCCGCTGGTGTTCCTGGGCGGGTCGTTCTACTCGATCTCGATGCTGCCGGAGGGGTGGCAGACGGTCGCCCTGTTCAATCCGGTCGTCTATCTGGTGTCGGGTTTCCGCTGGTCGTTCTTCGGATCGGCCGACGTCGCTGTGGGGTGGAGCCTGCTGGCCATCCTGGCGTTCACGGCCCTGTGCATCGCCGTCATCTGGTGGATCTTTCGCACCGGCTACCGGCTGCGCAAGTAGGGCCGCCGGCGCCGGCTTGCTGCCCGGCGGGGCGCGGACTACATGCAGGGAATGCGCCTTATCCCCTTCATGCCGCCAGAGCCGACGGTCGCCGTCATCCGCCTGCAGGGCGTGATCGCTGCGGGATCGCCGGCGCGGCTGAACGACAGGCAGGTCAGCACCAG
>JBGTLJ010000446.1:0-2134 GCA_041744175.1 Oceaniglobus sp.
GCGTCCGGCCGTGATGCGAGCAGGGTTCAAGCGTGACATGGACGGTCGCACCCCGCGCCGCCGCCCCCGCCTGGGCCAGAGCGATCGTTTCGGCATGGGGGCGTCCGCCCGGCTGGGTCCATCCCCGCCCAACAATCCGTCCGTCGTTCACGATCACGCAGCCGACACCGGGATTGGGCCAGCAGCGGCCAAGCGCACGCCGCCCGAGCCCAAGGGCATGGGACATGTGGCGCGGGTGATCGTCGCTCACGTCTCTGGGGGAACGGGCGGGCGAAGCTCGCTGACGAACTTGTCGAAATCGTCGGCAGCCTGGAAATTCTTGTAGACGCTGGCGAACCTCACGTAGGCGACGGTGTCGATCCTTGCCAGGCTTTCCATCACGATCTCTCCGATCACCTTGCTGGGAACATCCGTGTCGCCCAGACTTTCCAGCCGCCGCACGATGCCGCTGATCATCTGATCCATGCGTTCGGGTTCGATGGGGCGCTTTTGCAGGGCGATGCGGATCGAGCGTTCCAGCTTGTCGCGGTCGAAATCCTCTCTTCGCCCGTTCGTCTTGATCACCACCAGATCGCGGAGCTGCACCCGTTCATAGGTGGTGAACCGCCCGCCGCAGGCCGGACAGAACCGCCGACGCCGGATCGCGACGTGATCCTCGGCGGGCCGGGAATCCTTGACCTGCGTCTCGATACTTCCGCAAAACGGGCAACGCATGTGCCGACCCCCCTTTTCGCTGGTTTTCACTGTCCTGATCCCGGGGGTTAGCACACTTTGCCTTGCCCGAGTATAGAGGCGCAGACAAAAGGTCGGGTGGTTCAGCGTAAATGCCACAGCATCTGGTTGGATGCTGCGGGACAGGAAAATTCAGGACCGGCAGACATGTACCGGATATCAGGGGAACCCGAAGAACGGATCCTGATGACAGAACGCGCTGCGGGCGTGGCCGGCGGAAACCGTCCCATCGGGGCCGCCGAACACGCTGAGCCCGCTGTCGGCGACCGCACGCGCGGGATCGGTGGTAAAGCCGATGCCCTGCCCCTGCTTGCGCGGCTGCGGCGTGGCGCGAAACAGACGCGTCTTCGCCGAACGCCCCTGCGCGATCACGATATAATCGGCCGCAGCGCACCAGTACGCGTTGTCCAGGGCGCGGGGCGTATAGGGCACGGTGATGTCCGTCCCGTTGGCGGACTGGACCATCAGGCTGTTCGACGCACGGTATGTGTCGGCGGACAGGGGAAATGCGGTCAGGCCGAGGGCAAGCGGGACAATCAGCGTCAGGGCTGTAAATCGCAGCGGCATCGCATCCTCCAGATTATCTGAGGTTCAGGTTAGCACGTTGCAAAGACGTTTCGAACTCAATGGTCTTCAAGATTGTGTCAGCGCGCCCGGCATGTTCTGGTCAGCCCAGATGCAGCGCCACCACCCGGAATTTCGGTGCAAGGCGGTGTTCGAAAAGGTAGATCCCCTGCCACTGACCCAGAAGCATGCGACCATGCTCCACCGGAATGGACAGGCTGACCGGCAGCACCGCCGCCTTGATATGGGCGGGCATGTCGTCTGGACCCTCTTGGGTATGGGTCAGATACGTCATCGACGGGTCATCGGCCGACGGCACCAGCCGGTTCAGAAACGCCGCAAGATCGGCCTGCACATGAGGATCGGCGTTTTCCTGGATCAGCAGTGAACACGACGTATGGCGCACGAACAGGGTCAGGAGACCATCGCCGGTCACCCGGTCGGCCACGGCGCCGGTGATGTCATAAAGCCCGGGGCCGTCGGTTTTCACGTCAAACAGGGTGATCACTGATACGCCCATCTGTCGACACCGCCGAGGACTCGTATCGCCGAAATGGGTACGGGGCCGGACAATACCGGTTCAGTCATTCGGTCGCGATTTAATGGCCGAGATTGAAAATCCATTCCATGACCGGATGAAAAACGGTCACGTCGCGCTTCGGTCCGGAATGTCTTCACGTTGATCTCCGGGTTGCCTCTTAGAGCCCGATTTGAAACCAATTGAGCGAGTTCAGTAGGTTGTGATTCAGTTCGGTTGCAAAGCTGAACGGAGATCCCCATGGGCTGGACTGAACTCACCCGCCGCCAACATGCCCGAGCAGGCGACAGATACGCAAGT
>JBGTLJ010000447.1:0-5761 GCA_041744175.1 Oceaniglobus sp.
GGCGGCGGGGGCGGTCAACCTGCCCATGGCCTATCTCGGCTTCGCGCTGTTCGGGCTCGGGATCTCTGTGCTGGCGCCCATGGGGCTTGCGCTGGTGGGGCGGCGGGTGGCGCCGGGCCTGCGGACGCGGGCGATTGCCCGGGTGGCGGTGATCGGATTTCTCGGGTTCTTCGTCGGCCCGCCGGTCATGGGATTTCTTTCCGAGGCGTTCAGCCTTCGGGTGTCGTTCGCGGTGGTCGGGCTTCTGCTGTTGTGCATCCTGTTGATGCTGGTGCCTCTGCGGCGCAGCGAGGGTCAGGTCGCCGGGCGCGGCGCGGTGGGTTAGCGGGCCGGGCGCGCCGGTGTTATGGGAGCGGCGGGCAACGGGGCGATGGGGTTAACCCCCATCCTACGGATTCCGGCCGGGGATCAGCCACACGCGGCCGTAGGGCGGCAGCCACAGGGTGTCGCGTCCCTGCAGCGCGGGCCGGTCGGCAAGGGTGTCGTGATAGAATATCTCGGCGTCGAGCCCGAGGGCGGCGCCGTCGATCCGCTGGGGGTGTTCGGTAAAGTTGAACACCGCCGTCAGGGTGGAGACATCGCCCGGGCGCTGCACCGCGAAAAGCCCGCGATGGCCGGTCTCGATCACCCGGCTCGGCACGGTGCCTGCAAGCTGCGGCGTGACCTTGCGACGGGTCAGGATGTGCCGCGTGCCGCGCCAGATCCATGCGGCGGGATCATCGCCTGCCTCGCCCGCCATGGCGGCGATCCAGTCCATCTCTGGGCGCTGCATCCAGCGCCCGTCAGTGGCGCGGTCCGGATCCGACAGATACCCGTGATCGTTCAGCAGCCCGATCTCGTCGCCCATGTAGATCAGCGGCATCCCCCCGAACGACGCGATCAGAGCATGACCCAGCAGAATCCGGTTGACTGCCAGGTCGATCAGCCCCGCATCGCCCTGCTCAAGCGCAGTTTCCAGCCCGGCGAGCGAGGCAAAGGTGCCGTTGGTGCGCCTGTCGCCGGTTTCCGGGTTGACCTGGAAATCGCCGCCCCGCGCCCAGCTTGCAGGGTATCGCCCGGCGTAGAAGCCGGACAGGAACGCGCGATGGCCTGGCCCGCCGATGGGCGGGTGGCGCGCGGCGTCGCCATCGTCGATGGCCCAGCCGATATCGTCGTGGCAGCGGATGTAGGTCGCCCAGGTGGCGCGGCGGAAGGTTTCGGGAAAGTGGCGCGACAGCACGTCGGTCATCATGCCCGTGTCGCGCGTCGCCAGCGACGACCAGAACTGCACCATCAGGGTGTTGTGATAGGCAAGGTTGGATTCGCGCCCCGCATGGCGCCCCTGCCCGAGGTAGGGCACCAGATCGCGGGGGCCGACGATGGCCTCGGCCTTGTGGATCACGCCGGGTGCCGCGATCCGGGTGGCCTGAACGATGGCCTGCAGCAGATCGTGCACTTCGGGCAGGTTCTGGCATCCGGTGCCCATGCGTTTCCACATGAAGGCGACGGCGTCCAGCCGCATCGCCGTGGCGCCATTGTTGGCAAGGTCCAGGATCACGCCCAGAACGGCCAGAAAGACCTCCGGGTTGCCCCAGTTCAGATCCCACTGGTATTCGTTGAACGTGGTCCAGACCCATTTGCCGATGTCGTCGTAATGGGTGAAATTGCCGGGCGCCTGGTTCGGAAACACCTCGACCAGGGTCTTTTCGTATTCCATCGGCAGGGCGGCGTCATCGAACATGTGATAGAAGGCCTGATACGCCGGATCGCCCGCGCGCGCCCGCACCGCCCAGTCATGCTCCCGTGCGGTGTGGTTCAGCACCATGTCGATGCAGGTGGACATGCCCGCCGCGCGCAGATCCCGGGTCACCGCGCGAAAATCCGCCATGGTGCCGAGCGCGGGATCGATCGCGCCGTAGTCCATCACCGCATAGCCGCCGTCGCTGTCGCCCGGGCGGGGTTTCAGGCAGGGCATGAAATGCACATAGCTCACCCCCAGTTTCTGCAGGTAGGGGATGAGTTCGGGGATGCCCCCGAGGGTGCCCGCGAACCGGTCCACATAAAGGACGTAGCCCACCATCTGCTGGCTTAGAAACCAGTCGGGTTCGATGTCGCGGGCCATATCCAGCGCGCGCAGATCATGGGGCCTTGCCTGCCACTTGTCCGCCAGCAAGGCACGCAGGCGGGCATAAAAATCCTCAAGATCGGTATGCGGGCCGTAAAGCCGCGCCAGCGGCGACATCAGATCGTCCGCGCCCCGGGTCCAGCGCATGGCGAACAGCGTATCGTCATCGACGCTGGCAACCGGTGGGGTGGGGCTGGGTGTCATCGCGGGCTCCGGCGTTGAGGTGGCGACCTCGATACGCAATCGCAGGACGGGGGGCAACGGTGAACGCAGATCGCACGGACATGGCGGCGCGGATAACATGGCGTGCCGCGCCCGGGACCCGATCCATGGGGGCGGCTGCCGCCCCGTCGTGGCCCAACGGAGGCCGCCTGCGATTTCGACCCTGACGGCGGGCGGTCCGGCTCAGGGCAGCGCGGAGACGGTCAGGCTGTCGAGATCGACGCTGAAGCGTCCGCCGCGTTCGTTTTCGATGATGATGGCGTGGCCGGAATCGTCAAGGCGCATGGAGGTGAAGAAGACATCCTGCACGTCCGCCTCGAGATCGGGATCGAACGGCACGTCATAGACCCGGACGAGGTGCAGCCGGGACCCGGATTCGGCGTCGAACACGGCAAGGTATCCGGTGCGCTGGTCAAGATCCAGCGCGGCGCCGTTGACGATCTGCTCATAGCGCCGGCCGTCGACGGTGATCGGCGGCTGATCGGGCTGGCCGACGCGGCTGGGGTTCGATCCGGATCCGGTGGGAGAGAGCGACATGGACTGTTCCTTTCGGGGTTGGGGGCGGGCGGTGTCGGAACCGGAGGCGAATGACGCACTGCCCGCCGACAAGGTCATCGCGGCAAGGGCGAACCCGAAGGCCAGACCGGCCAGCACGGGACAATGACGACAGGGGGCGGGTCGACTGAGGTCTGGGGCGATGCGGTTCATCCTCAGTTCCAGTTCGCAGGCTCCTTGGTCAGGTTTCCGCCGGTGCCGCCAAGGGCGCGGGTGATTTCGCCCTGCACCAGCGCACCGCCGCAATCGGCGGCGAAGAATGCCCAGCTGTCAGCGTTCTTGGCGGCATTTGCCGGAGTGACCCTGTCCACCGGCTTGATCCCCCCGTGGGCATAGCCGCCGACATCGTCGGTCTTTGCCTCGATATGGGAACATTCGTGCACGAGGATCCGTGTCCAGTTCTTCTTCATGTCATGCAGGACCGAGACGTTGTAATTCTCGAACATCGCGCGTTCGACATAGATCGTGCGCGGCGTTTCGGTGGTGTTATAGACATAAGCCTCGGTCAGCTTCTTGTCCGCATTGCTGCGGTCGGGCGGGTTGTCGGTGATCACCAGCGTCGTGCCGTTCAGCAGCGCCGAGATCTTCTTGAACCCATCCGAAAGCTTGGTCACGACGGTGTCGAAATCGGCGGTTTCGGGGGCGAACCAGCGCATCACCTTGGCCTTCGCGGCGGCATCGGTCTTGGCGGTGGACAGGACGGTTTCGGCCTTCTGGCACCACGCGTGACCAAGGATGATCGCCTCGCCCAGGCGGTCCTTGGTGGTGGTGTCGAACCGTTCGGCGGTCTTGCTCAGCACGCCCCTCATCGCGGCGACGCTGCCCTTTGCGTCCAGCACCTCGTCATGGACATACCTGGTATAGTCGTCGGGGGTCGAGTTGACCCAGACCGTCTGGCTGCCCTTGATGCCGACCAGATAGAAGTGGCGCAGGAACTTGACCGCGGCGATGCATTTGGCCTGCTTTTCAGTGGGGGCCGCGGCAGCGACGCCCGTACCTTGCAAGATCGTATCGGTTTCCTTCAGCTTCAGCGTCACGCTGCGCAGACTGTCAAGCTTTGCGTGGTGCGTCAGGTCCGGACCGGCGGCGCCGAGAAAGGATTTCAGCTCCTTCATGGGTTTTTCCAGCGTGCCCACGAAATCCTCGGTCTCAAGAATCGTCTTGATCGCGTTGTATTCCTGCGAAAACTTGCTGTGCGGCATGGTGGCTCCCGTCGCGAAGGGTGGAACATGCGTCACGAATTTACGCGACGTCATTCTCGATGGGTAACCGCGGTCGCCGTCGGCGTAAAGTAAGGTATTCCACCGCTGCGCCGATGCCGGAAATGTGACACCGCAGGGGATCCGCCCTGCGGTCGCGCGCTCAGATATTGCGCCGCCATCGGTGGAAATCGTCGTCGATCAGCAGGATGTCGCGGTCCACGTCGTGGATATCGGTTCGCCCGCATAGCGCCATGGTGACGTCCAGTTCCTTGTGGATCACGCGCAGCGCCTCGGCCACACCCTGTTGCCCCATGGCACCCAGACCGTAGATGAAGGCGCGTCCGATATAGGTGCCCCTGGCGCCCATGGCGATCGCCTTGAGCACGTCCTGACCCGACCGGATGCCGCCGTCCATGTGCACCTCGACCTGGTCGCCGACGGCGGCGACGATTTCCGGCAGCACGCGGATCGACGACAGCGCGCCGTCCAGCTGCCGGCCGCCGTGGTTGGACACGATGATCGCGTCCGGCCCCAGATCGGCGGCGCGGCGGGCGTCCTCGGCATCGAGGATGCCCTTCAGGATCACTTTGCCGCCCCACATGTCCATCAGCTGCTTGACCCGCGTCCAGTCGAGCGAGGGATCGAATGCCTCGTTCGCCCAGGTCGACAGCGAGGTTGGATCGCTAACCCCCTTGGCATAGCCGACGATGTTGCCGAAGCTGCGTCGCTTGGTCGACAGCATTTCCAGCCCCCAGCCGACCTTGGTGGCAAGGTTGGCCATGTTCCTCAGGGTCGGTTTTGGCGGGGTTGACAGGCCGTTCTTGATGTCCTTGTGGCGTTGGCCCAGCACCTGAAGATCCAGCGTGATGACGATGGCCGAACAGCCCGCGTTTCGCGCCCTCTCCATCAGGCTTTCCATGAAGGCGTCGTCCTTCAGGGTATAGACCTGGAACCAGAACGGCCGGTCCGTGGCCGCCGCCACATCCTCGATGGAACAGACAGACATGGTGGACAGGGTGAAGGGCACGCCGAACCTCTCGGCGGCCTTGGCGGCCAGGATCTCTCCGTCGGCATGCTGCATCCCGGTGATGCCCACCGGGGCCAGAGCCACCGGCATCGACACATCTTCGCCGATCATCGTGCTGGCGGTGCTTCGCCCGTCCATGTTCACGGCGACCCGCTGGCGCAGACGCAGAAGATCGAAATCGGAGGAATTCTCACGGAATGTCTGTTCGGTCCAGGCCCCGCTTTCGCAGTAATCGTAGAACATCTTTGGCACGCGGCGGCGGTAGATCCGTTTCAGATCCTCGATTTCGGTGATGACGGGCATGGGCGTGACCTTTGGATGCGGATGGGCAGGAAAAGCTACCAACGCCGCGATTTCGGGGCAATCGGATTTTTTGTTTGACTGATACGATATGGAACTATATTGGTACGACATCGTATCAAAAGGAGTGTCATGCCATGCCCGACCTGTCCCGCCGCAAAATGCTCGCCCTGATCGGAGGTGGCACGATCCTTGCCGCTGGTGGCGGTGCCGCCGGCTTTGTCGCCACCCGCACGCCGCACGCGGCCCTTGCCCCGTGGGACATGGCCGGGGCCTATGACGATGCGCGGATGCGGGCGCTGTCCTGGGCGCTTCTGGCGCCCAATCCCCACAACCGTCAGCCCTGGCTGG
>JBGTLJ010000448.1:0-3599 GCA_041744175.1 Oceaniglobus sp.
CGGCAACCTGATCGCGCGCGCGGCGAACGTGCGCGCCGCCAGCGAGGCGGGCGCGCCCACTGTGCCCTCCACCCTTGCCGAGGAACTGGCGACCAATCCGTTCCTGCGCGCGGGTTTGCCGTCTCTCAAGCGCAACCTATCTATGGAAGGGGCGCGGGACGCAGAGGTGTTCGCCGAAATCCGGACACGAAAGGATCGATTCTGACAGCGACCGATTCTTGATCGTCACCGCCCGGGGAAGGCCACAGAAAGATAAAATGTGAACGGGTTACCAAATAAAAACCTTGAAGCGCAGCGACAAACAACCAAGCTTTAACACTAAGAGGCCACGGTCGAGGAAGGAAAACCCTTTCCGGCCCAAGTTAGGAAGGAGCACGGCGGTGCCTTCATTTTCAACGACACTCGAGAAAGCCATCCATTCGGCACTGGCACTGGCCAATGCCCGCCGACACGAACTCGCCACTCTGGAACACCTTCTGCTGGCCCTCATCGAAGAACCGGATGCCGCAAAGGTGATGCAGGCGTGTTCCGTCGATCTGGAAGAACTCAAGACAACGCTCGTCGATTTCATCGACGACGATCTGTCCACGCTGGTGACGGATGTGGAAGGATCCGAGGCAGTGCCGACCGCCGCCTTTCAGCGGGTGATCCAGCGCGCCGCGATCCATGTCCAGTCGTCGGGCCGAACCGAAGTGACAGGCGCGAACGTGCTGGTGGCGATCTTCGCCGAACGCGAATCCAACGCCGCCTATTTTCTGCAGGAACAGGACATGACCCGCTATGACGCGGTCAATTTCATCGCCCATGGCGTGGCCAAGGATCCCGGTTTCGGTGAAAATCGCCCCGTTACCGGATCGTCCGACCCGGAGGATGATCAATCCGTCGAAGAGGGCGATCGCAAGGAATCGGCGCTGGCCAAGTACTGCGTCGATCTCAACACCAAGTCGCGCAAGGGTGACGTCGATCCCCTGATCGGGCGCGAGCATGAGGTCGAACGCTGCATCCAGGTGCTGTGTCGTCGGCGCAAGAATAACCCGCTTTTGGTGGGCGATCCCGGCGTCGGCAAGACCGCCATCGCCGAGGGTCTTGCGCTCAAGATCGTCAGGGGCGAAACCCCCGAGGTGCTGGCATCCGCCACCATTTTCAGCCTCGACATGGGCGCCCTGCTGGCCGGAACCCGCTATCGTGGCGATTTCGAGGAACGGCTCAAGGCAGTCGTGACAGAGCTCGAGGCGCATCCCGACGCGGTGCTGTTCATCGACGAGATCCACACCGTCATCGGTGCCGGTGCCACGTCCGGCGGCGCGATGGATGCGTCCAACCTGCTTAAACCTGCCCTGCAGGGCGGCAAGCTGCGCTGCATGGGTTCCACCACCTACAAGGAATTCCGCCAGCATTTCGAAAAGGACCGCGCCCTGTCGCGCCGGTTCCAGAAGATCGACGTGTCGGAGCCTTCGGTCGAGGATACGGTCAAGATCCTGAAGGGTCTCAAGGAATACTTCGAGGATCACCACCACATCAAGTACACCGCCGACGCGATCAAGTCGGCCGTCGAACTTTCGGCGCGCTATATCAACGACCGCAAGCTCCCCGACAAGGCCATCGACGTCATCGACGAGGCGGGCGCGGCGCAGCACCTTGTCGCCGAAAGCAAGCGGCGCAAGACCATCGGCACCAAGGAAATCGAGGCTGTCGTGGCAAAGATCGCGCGGATTCCACCCAAGAACGTGTCAAAGGACGATGCAGAGGTGCTGCGCGACCTGGAGAACTCGCTCAAGCGGGTCGTGTTCGGCCAGGATACGGCCATCACCGCCCTCTCCAGCGCGATCAAGCTGGCACGCGCGGGTCTGCGCGAACCGGAAAAGCCCATCGGCAACTACCTGTTCGCCGGTCCAACCGGTGTCGGCAAGACCGAGGTCGCCAAGCAGCTGGCCGATACGCTGGGTGTCGAATTGCTTCGCTTCGACATGTCGGAATACATGGAGAAACACGCCGTTTCGCGTCTGATCGGCGCACCGCCTGGCTATGTCGGGTTCGATCAGGGCGGAATGCTCACCGATGGCGTCGACCAGCACCCCCATTGCGTGCTGCTGCTGGACGAGATCGAAAAGGCGCATCCGGACGTGTTCAACATCCTGTTGCAGGTGATGGACCATGGCAGGCTGACCGACCACAACGGTCGCGCGGTCGATTTCCGCAACGTGATCCTGATCATGACCTCCAACGCGGGCGCCGCCGACATGCAGAGGGCCGCCATCGGGTTTGGCCGCGACAAGCGCGAGGGCGAGGATACCGCCGCGATCGAACGTACGTTCACGCCCGAATTCCGCAACCGTCTGGACGCGGTGATCAGCTTTGGTGCGCTGCCGAAAGAGACGATCCTGCAGGTGGTGGAAAAGTTCGTCCTGCAACTCGAGGCGCAGTTGCTGGACCGCAACGTCCATATCGAACTGACCAAAGCCGCCGCCGAATGGCTGGCCGACAAGGGCTATGACGACAAGATGGGCGCGCGCCCCCTTGGCCGGGTCATCCAGGAGCACATCAAGAAGCCGCTGGCAGAAGAACTGCTGTTCGGCAAGCTGCTGAAAGGCGGCATCGTCAAGGTCGGGGTCAAGGACGGCAAGCTCGACCTGCGCTTCGATCCGCCCGAAACACGGCGCCTGTCCAGCAAGAAGCCACCGTTGCTGACCGCCGACTGACCCGACAACAGTTCGTCATCATATTGACGCCCCACGCGACAGAACCGGTCGCGTGGGGCTTTTTTACGGGCAGCGCTCAGCGCTCTGTCAGCTTCAGTTCGATCCGGCGGTTCTGGGCACGCGCCTGGGCGTTGTTCGCCGGGTCGACCGGGTAGAACTCGCCAAATCCGGTCGGCGCAAGGCGGTTGGCTGGAAAACCCCGCTCTTCGGTCAGATACCGGACCACGGAAAGCGCCCGCGCCTGGCTGAGTTCCCAGTTGTCGCGGAACCGCGCCGTCGCGCTCAGCGGCACGTTGTCGGTATGTCCGTCCACCCGGATGACCCAGTCTATGCCGTCGGGGATTTCGTCGGCGACATCGAACAGCAGGTCGGCAACCCGGCCGATCTGGACGCGGCCGGAGTCCGAAAGGTCGGCCGATGCGGATTCGAACAGCACCTCGGACGAAAAGACGAACCGGTCGCCGACGATCCGCACCCCTTCACGGTTGCCCAGAAGATCTCGCAGCCGCCCGAAGAACTCAGACTGGTAACGTTCCAGCCTCTGACGCTCGGTCGCCTCAAGCTCGGCCCGCTTCTTGGCCTCCACGGCCGTCCGCGCAAGCGCGGCGTTCAGGTCGGCTCCGAGGGTTTCCATCCGGACGCGTGACTCGGTGTCCTTTTCCCCCGCAAGATCGAGCAGTGCCTGCAACAGGTTGAGCTGATCGCGCAACGCCCCGACCTGCTGGTTCAGTGCGGCCACCTGCCGCTGGCTTTCGGTCGACTGCGCCTCTTGGTCTGCCAGTTGCCGCCTGGCGGTGTCCAGCAGGGCGGCGCGGCGCTCGGCCTCGCTAGCCTGCTCTGCCCCGGCCTGTTCGGCCGCCATGCGCGCCGCAAGGGCCGCTGCAAGCTGGTCACGCAGAT
>JBGTLJ010000449.1:0-1859 GCA_041744175.1 Oceaniglobus sp.
GCGCCGCGCGTCGACCTCGGCCAGTTCCTCCATCAGCTTGGTGCGCGCGCCAAGGCGGATCGCGCCAGACAGGTCGCGGCTGCCGGAAACCTCGCGGCGCCCGAGCACGTGGATCAGTTCCACCGGCGCGCCGGTGCGCTGCGAAATCCAGGCCGCATGTTCGCAGACGCTGTGCGAGTAGATCGATCCGTCCACCAGCGCGATGATCTTCTGTGTCACGGTCGACCCCCTAGTGCCCGGTCAACTTGTCCATCGCGCCCGGCTTGTCGTGGATTGCCAGCCGGTCCACCAGCGTCTCGGTGGCGTCGTTCATGCCGACCACCTCGACCTCGGCGCCGTCGCGGCGGAATTTCAGGATCGCCATGTCCAGCGCCTGCACCGAACTGATGTCCCAGATATGTGCCTGGCTCACGTCGATCACGACGCGGTCGGGCGCCTCCTTGAAATCGAACGCCGCCATGAAATCCTCGACCGAGCCATAGAACAGCTGCCCCTCGAGATGATAGGTGCGCACCCGCCCGTCGGCGCTGATTTCGGTGCGCACGCTGAACAGTTGCGCGATCTTCGCGGCAAAGAAGATACCGGACAACAGCACGCCGACGAGAACGCCGATTGCCAGATTGTGGGTGTAGACCACCGTCGCCACCGTCGCGATCATCACCACCGAGGACGAGCGCGGATGCACCGCGAGGTTCGTCAGCGATGACCACGAGAAGGTGCCGATCGAGACCATGATCATGATCGCCACCAGCGCCGCCATCGGGATGATGCTGACCAGATCGCCCAGCCCGACCACGAGGATCAGCAGGAACACGCCCGCGACGAAGCAGGACAGCCGCCCGCGCCCGCCCGACTTCACGTTGATGATCGACTGTCCGATCATCGCACAGCCGGCCATGCCGCCGATGAACCCGGTCGCGGTATTGGCCAGCCCCTGGCCGACGCATTCCTGATTGCGGTTGGATCTGGTGTCGGTCAGGTCGTCGACGATATTCTGCGTCATCAGGCTTTCCAGCAGTCCGACGATAGCGATGGCGACCGAATAGGGCAGGACGATCTGCAGCGTCTGAAACCTCAGCGGAATGTCGGGGATCAGAAAGATCGGCAGCGTGTCGGGCAGCGCACCTATGTCGCCGACGGTGCGCACGTCGAGCCCAGGCGCCAAGGCGACGGCGGTCAGCACCACGATCGTCACCAGCGGCGAGGGGATCGCCTTGGTCAGCAGCGGGAACAGATAGATGATGGCAAGGCCGGCGGCGACCAGCAGGTAGGTCACCCATGTCACCGCGCGCGGATCCAGTTCCGGCAGTTGCGCGATGAAGATGAGGATCGCCAGCGCGTTGACGAAACCGGTCATCACCGATTTCGACACGTATCGCATGACGAAGCCCAGCTTCAGCGCTCCGGCGCCGATCTGCAGCAGCCCGGTCAGCACGGTCGCGGCCAGCAGGTATTCGAGGCCGTGATCGCGCACCAGCGTGACCATCAGCACCGCGGTCGCCGCGGTCGCGGCCGAGATCATGCCGGGACGGCCGCCGGCGATGGCGGTGATCACGGCGATGGAGAAGCTGGCGTAAAGGCCCACCTTCGGGTCCACGCCGGCGATGATCGAAAAGGCGATCGCCTCGGGGATCAACGCCAGCGCCACGACCAGCCCGGCCAGCAGGTCGCCGCGCACGTTGCCCAGCCACTGGTCGCGGTAGGCGCCGATTGAAATCATGTCATATCTATCCGGAACCGGCCCTGGCGGTCTTCGCGCGGCCGGCGTGCGATTGCACCATTGTCTGTCGTTGTCCTGCGGATCGGTGGCCGGACGCGCTACCCGGGGTCGCGCCCGGGTCCATGTTCGCTGCGCTGCG
>JBGTLJ010000450.1:0-2355 GCA_041744175.1 Oceaniglobus sp.
TGGCGGATGCCGATGCGCGGGCGCGGGCGGCGGGCTGCGCGCTGATCCAGCTGACCACCAATGCCACCCGCGGGCGGGCGGCGGCGTTTTACGGCAGGCTTGGCTTTACCGCTTCGCATATTGGCTTTAAACGCGATCTGACCTGAGCGGGGGAAGCGACCCATGAACGATCTTTTCAACAGCTTCATGACCGGACCGGACGAAAACGGCCGGTTCGGCGATTTCGGCGGGCGGTTCGTGTCCGAAACCCTGATGCCGCTGATCCTGAGCCTTGAGGCGGAATACGAAAAGGCCAAGACCGATGACGATTTCTGGGCCGAGATGGGTGCGCTGTGGGAGCATTACGTGGGCCGCCCGTCGCCGATGTATTTCGCCGAGCGGCTGACCGACCATCTGGGCGGGGCGAAGATCTACCTCAAGCGCGACGAACTGAACCACACCGGCGCGCACAAGATCAACAACGTGCTGGGCCAGATCCTGCTGGCGCGACGGATGGGCAAGACCCGGATCATCGCCGAAACCGGCGCGGGCCAGCACGGCGTCGCCACGGCCACGGTCTGTGCCAAGTTCGGGCTGAAATGCGTGGTCTACATGGGCGCGCACGATGTCGAACGCCAGTCGCCCAACGTGTTCCGCATGAAGCTGCTAGGGGCCGAGGTGATCCCCGTCACGTCCGGGCGCGGCACCCTCAAGGATGCGATGAACGACGCGCTGCGCGACTGGGTGACCAACGTGCGCGACACGTTCTATTGCATCGGCACGGTGGCGGGGCCGCACCCGTACCCTGCCATGGTGCGCGATTTCCAGAGCATCATCGGCAAGGAGGCGAAGGCGCAGCTGATGCGCCAGGAAGGCCGGCTGCCCGACACGATCATCGCGGCGATCGGCGGCGGCAGCAACGCCATGGGACTGTTCTATCCGTTCCTCGACGACAAGGAAGTTGCGATCATCGGGGTAGAGGCGGGGGGCAAGGGCGTGAACGCCAAGATGGAACACTGCGCGTCCCTGACCGGCGGGCGGCCCGGCGTGCTGCACGGCAACCGGACATATCTTTTGCAGGACGACGACGGCCAGATCCTGGAGGGCTTCTCGATCAGCGCGGGGCTGGATTATCCCGGGATCGGGCCGGAGCACGCCTGGCTGCACGACATCGGGCGCGCGCAATACGTCGCCATCACCGATGCAGAGGCGCTTGAGGCGTTCCAGCTGTCCTGCGCACTGGAGGGGATCATTCCGGCGCTGGAACCGTCCCATGCGCTGGCCCATGTGATGAAGATCGCGCCGGACCTGCCGCGCGACCACATCATCTGCATGAACATGTGCGGGCGCGGCGACAAGGACATCTTTACCGTCGCCAAACACCTCGGCTGGGACATGACAGGGGCGGCGTAGCCAACCGCCCGCCCCGGGTGCGCCGTCATCCTCGGGCCTGACCCGAGGATCTCCGGCCTTCGGTCTTTCTCAGGCGATGGTGAAGAACAGCACCGTGACCAACCGCTCTGCGGTGTCGGTTGGGCCATAGATGTCGTCCAGCACCCGCTTCAGCCCCTCGTGATCGCGCGCGGCTGCGTCATGTTCCAGCGGCAGGATACCTGCGGGGATGTCGCGCAGATCGCAACAGAGCATCCCGACCAGCGGCGCGCGGATCTCGCCCTGCCTGCCCGCGATCAGCAGGGTGTCGCCGATCCGGGCCAGTTTCGCCCAACGGTCGCCATGGCGCACGGTGATGTTCAGACCGGTATGAAAGGTCGGGTTGACAAAATCGATGGAATGCAGGGCCGTCATTGCAGATCTGCCTTGGGTCGGGTCCGACGCCGCCGACCGGGCGCCGCCGAGATATCCGGTTGAAGGACGGTTACGTCAGTCATCCCCGGCTATGGCATGGCCTTTCAGCACGTCAAGCGGCACCACGTCAAGTGCCCGCAGATGTGTTGCCGTCAGGTTGACACGGGGTGCACAGCCTTCGTCATGGGCCTGCAGGAACCGTCCCGCACACAGGCACCAGCGGTTGCCGGGGCGCAGGCCGGCAAACCCGAATTCGGGGCGCGGAGTCGAAAGATCGTTGCCCACGTATTTGGAAAACGCCAGAAATTCCTCTGTCATCACGGCACAGACGGTGTGGCTGCCCTGATCGCGGGGCCCGGTGTTGCAGCACCCGTCGCGAAAGAATCCGGTCTGCGGATCGTTCGAGCAGGGTTCGAGATCCGTGCCCAGCACGTTGCAGGATGGTTCTTGTTGCATGTCGTCTCCTCGGTCGTCGTTCAGCGGAACCGGTCCACCAGTTTCTGCATCGTACTGCGGTTGTCCGGCGCGGGGGCGTCGCCGCTCTCAGAAGTCGCCGCGTCCGGCGCGGGC
>JBGTLJ010000451.1:0-2271 GCA_041744175.1 Oceaniglobus sp.
AGCCGGAGCAACCGATCGGTGATCGCAGCGCGCCCGGACCGTCCCATAACGTCGCCAAGGAAAAGCAATCTCATGGCCTGGGCGTAAGGGCTGCACGTTGCAAGGGCAAGCGGGGGCGGCAGACCCCGGCGATCCGCCGCAGCCGGGCCGCCGCTTTTCTGTGAAAATCATACACCATTCATAGGCCCGGACCGCCACCCTTGCCGCGTCATCCAACCGTTTCGGCCAATCGCGCGGCCAGCCGGGTCTGCGATGCGATCACGCTGTCAGATCGCGGCTGTCGGAGAACGGCGAACAGGGCGCCAAGCCAACCTGGCACATCGACCCATCCGCCGGATCGTGGAATTGTCAGGACCGTGTCCGTGTCCGTGTCCCGGATCACGACATGGCTCATCCGGCGATGTTGCGCAGCAGGCCCAGCGCCTCTGCATGGATGCCACGATTCGCGGCGGCGATCACCCGGCCGCCCCCATGGGCAGGCCCACCCGTCCAGTCGGTGACGATGCCACCCGCCGCCTCGATCAGCGCGATGGGCGCCTGCACATCATAATCGTTCAGCCCCGCCTCGATCACCAGATCGATCTGCCCCAGCGCGATCAGCGCGTAGGCATAGCAATCCGCGCCATAGCGGGTCAGCCGCGCCCGCGCGGACACCGCGCCAAAGGCGGCACGCTCGGTCATGGTTCCGATCTCGGGAAAGGTGGTAAAGAGGATCGCCTGCTCCAGCGGCCGCGCCGGCCGGGTGCATAGCTCGGTCCGGCCGCGCGGGCCGTGGAGCCACGCCTGCCCGAACCCGCCGAGGAACCGTTCGCCGATATAGGGCTGGTCGATGACCCCGAGTAGAGGGCCCGACGCGTCGCCCACGGCGATCAGCACGCCCCATGTGGGTGCGCCAGACAGGAATCCGCGGGTTCCGTCGATCGGGTCCAGAACCCAAGTCAGGCTACTGGTGCCCGGGGTCCTGCCGAATTCCTCGCCCGATATGGCATCATCCGGGCGTTTTGCCGCCAGGATAGCGCGCATCGCGACCTCTGCCGCCCTGTCGCCTTCTGTGACCGGATCGAAAATGTCCGGCGCCTTGCTGTCGCTTTTCAAATCTTTAGTTCGGAAATATTTCAGCGTTTCGGGCCGTGCCGCATCCGCAAGTGCGATTGCGCAGTCGATCAGTTCCGCCTGCTTCGACACGTCCATCCAGATGCCCGCACATGACCGTTCTGGTCATGACTAGGCGGGCGCGTCGCGTCGGTCAAGCGGACGTCGGCCGCACTCAGGCGACGTCGCTCAGGACGCGCGCCAGTTCGAACAGGCGGCGGCGCTGGTTCTCGGGAATCGCATAATAGGAACGTACCAGTTCCAGCGCTTCCTTGTCGGCCAGGATATCGCCCTTCACGGGTCGTCCGGTCGCCAGAGTCTCGGCGCCGCTCTCGTCCATGCCTTCGAAGAAATACGCCACCGGCACGTCCAGCGCCGACGATATGTCCCAGAGCCGTGAGGCGCTGATCCGGTTCATCCCGGTTTCGTATTTCTGGATCTGCTGGAACTTGATGCCGACGTTTTCCGCCAGCTGCTGCTGGGTCATTCCCAGCATCCATCGCCGATGCCTGACCCGCTTGCCAACATGCACATCTACGGGATGTTTCATAATGCTTCTCCTTTACCCTACGCTTGTACGTCAATGAACGGCGAAACCCGAATCAACTCAACCTGCCTTTTCGGACAGGTATGCCGGAGCGGCCTGAAAAGCTTTTATCAACAGAAGGTTGTAGTTATCTAAAGAGAAATTGAGTTGCCGTTAACCTTTTCTTAACTCGCCTAATACGTGTTTTCATGCACTTAGTCATCATTCCGTCGGGCCCCGGAACCGACCTTTGCGCCGCGACCCGGCTGGCGGGGTGCGCCGCCATCTGTCACAACGGCGCGACAACCGCAGGAGCATCGGATGCTGGCCTTTCAGACAGAGACCTACGAATCAGTCCCGGTCCTGCGCGACATCCCCGAACCGCTTCCCGGCCCCGGTCAGGTCAGCGTGGAGATCGCGGCCTGCGGGCTGAACTTCGCCGACCTGCTGATGGCGACGGGCAGCTATCAGGAACGCCCCGCCCTGCCGTTCACCCTGGGGATGGAGCTTGCCGGCACAGTGACCGCCCTTGGCGACGGCGTGACCGCCCCCGCTGTCGGCACCAGGGTGGCGGTGTTCGGCGGCCACGGCGGGCTGGCGCAAGCGGGGGTGTTTCCCGCCGATCGGTGTGTGGCACTGCCGGGCGCAATGCC
>JBGTLJ010000452.1:0-3148 GCA_041744175.1 Oceaniglobus sp.
ATTGTCCGCATCGAGGATGGCGTCGTCGTGGAATACTGGCTCGTCTCCGACACGCTGACACTCCTGTCGCAACTTGGCGTGGGAGGCTAGGGCCGGGCTGTCCGCCGATTACGGCGGGCAGCGCAACACTACCTGTAATTAACTGATCCAGCTATTCGACGCCGTCTCTTGGGCTCTTGGTGAATCAACCCGGTTTTACGCTCCATGCCCGATCAACGCGCGCCAGCGTCGAGCGCGCCCGCGATCATGGATGCGAACGTGCGGATGGCGTCTTTTCGGTCGCATCCCCCACGCAGCATCTGCGCCGAGATTGCTTCTCCGGCCCCGACAAAGCCGGTGCATCGCCGCATCAGCTCAGCTTTGGACAACCCACTATGCGGTGTCAGCACCGCGACGAACATGGCGATTGCGTTGTCGAGCAGCTCCTGGAACACGTCGGCTTTCTTCTCGCTGCCCGCCAGCGCGGCACCGATTGCGTAAAAGTCTCCGGAGGTGTCGGCCGCACAGTCGATGTAGGCAGCTGCGAGTTCGTTGATCGCTTCCGTCGCGCTCGGGCTTCGGCTCACGAGACCGTCGCGGAACGTGTCCACCCGTTCCTTGTCGATCCATCTGTAAAGTTCGATCAGTAAGCCCGACCGATCGCCGAAATGATCGTAGACCACAGGTTTGGAGACGCCCGCATGTGTTGCGAGATACCCCAGCGTCAGCCGGTCCGTGCCCTCGTCCCGAACGATTGCCAGCGCTGTCTCCATCAACTGACGCCGCCGCTTCGCCTTGGGAAGTCTCCGGGACGCTCCGGCGGCGTCGTTTTTCATGTCCCGAACTTCGGCCACGGTCTTTTCCCTTGAAACCTACTATTGGTAGGTTATGTAGGTGTACTACAAATGGTAGGTTGTAACGGAATAAGGAGCGCAAGACAATGTCACCCCACCCAATACTTCTTGTCGGCGGCTCGGGCGTCGTTGGGCAGCATACTGCCCGGACCCTGCGAAAGGCACATCCTGACATGCCGCTTCTGATCGGCGGTCGCGACCTCGGCAAGGCACAGGACATTGCGGATCAGGTCGGAAATGCCGAGGGCGTCGCAACCGACCTCGCCGCTCCCGATCTTGGCATCGGCGATCATCCTGTCAGCGCTGTAGCGGTGTTGTTCACCGACCAGCGGGTTGCGGGATTGCGCTTTGCGCAAGACCGGGGCGTTCCCTACGTCTGTATTTCACCGGGTTTCATCGAGCTCGGGCCCGAGGTCGCGGCGTATATCCATCGCCCGAACGCATCCGCCGTCGTCCTCGGAACGGAATGGCTGGTTGGCGCGACCAGCGTTCCGACGCTCACTTTCGCAAAGGCCTTTGGGCGCGTCGACGAAATCCGCATCGGTGCCCTGCTCGACGAGGAGGACGCCTTCGGCCCGGCGTCCGAGGCCGATCTTGAACGCCAGACGAAGGTCATGCCCGCCGCGCTGGCGCGCCGTGATAGTGCCTTCGTCTGGCGGACAGAGGACGACGCGGCATCCCGTTTCCGGGCGGTCGATGGAACCGAGGTCGAGGCCACCGCTCTTTCGCCCAACGACCTACTCGGCCTGTCAATGGCGACGGATGCGCCGAACGTGCGCTTTGATCTCGGTATAGGCGTCAGCTCCAGCCGCCGACGTGGAGAGCTGTTGTCTGCCGAGATCCTGATCGAATTGTCCGGCACGGACGCTGAAGGGAAAGCACTGCGCACCCGTCACGCCGTCGTGCATCCAGGCGGACAGATGCCGCTGACCGGTCTTGGGGTCGCGATGGTGCTGGAACGCCTGACCGGGCTCGACGGTCGGCCGCCGCCATCGCCGGGGCTCTATTTCCCCTGCCAGCTTCTCGATCCGGACACCTACTTCGCGCGTCTGCAAGATCTCGGCACGTCGATCCTCGACCTCAATGCCGATGCCCGCGCGGGCGAAGCCGTACCGGTGGCGGACATTGCATGACACCGGAAACCGCAATCCGGGCCGGTGGCCGTCCCGCGCAGCCGCGGGGCCGTTCAACACCACCAACGTCCTGAAAGGAAAAATCATGACAGACACACTCTTCCGCCTCAATCCAGCAACGCTGCCCAACGTCTCGGCCATCGGCTATTCCCAGATTGTCGCGGTCGAGCCGGGACGCCTTGCCTTCGTCTCCGGTCAGGTCGGCGCAAACAAGGATGGAACCGTACCGGACAGCCTCGCGCAGCAGGCGGGGAACGTGGCCGCGCGGCTGACGGCTGCGTTGGATGCGCTCGGTGCGACAGTCGCGGACATCGCCATTCTTCGCATCTATGCGGTCGATCTGGATGACGCGTTCATGGCCGAGGCGATGCCACCTCTGATGAGTGCACTCGACGGCTATGCGCCTGCACTGACGGGGATCGGTGTTCAATCCCTCGCGGGACCGGGTCTGCGGATCGAGGTCGAGATGACCGTTCGGGTTCCTGACTGAGCCGCGAACGTCTGGAACGGGGCCGATACGACGACATTCCAAATCCTGTCGGATTACTGCTTTTGCCGTCTAGCTGTTCGAACATGTCCGCTTTCTCACCATTTCAACGGACTGTGCATGTCCGCAATCGGCCCGGCATAGACACCGCCGAATCTATCCGGAAGCCTTCAGCCATTTGATTGGCAGGCGCTTGGATTATGCCATCTCCTACATGCTCTAAGCAAAAAGCGCCCCGAAGGGCGCTTCTTAAGCAATTGATATTGCTTTTTCGATTTGGAGCGGGCGATGAGATTCGAACTCACGACCCTAACCTTGGCAAGGTTATGCTCTACCCCTGAGCTACGCCCGCGTCCTTGGCGCGCTATATATGGAGGGTGGACGGCGCTGGCAAGCGCAAACCGTGGCTGTGGCATGATCCGGTCGGCGTTCGCGCAATTGGCCGCCACACGTTCGGTGATGCCACTTCGCGGATTGACCGTTGGATCTTGAAAGCGCAGGGGTTTCGACATGCTCGCGCCAAGTCTGGATTTCCAGGCAGCTCATACCAACGTCCCTATGGATTGACCTGTGCCCATTGCCGGGAGGTGATGGAGGAGACGATTTCGGGCTTCTCTGCGAAGCGGTTCCACGCGGCGCAGCAGGCATCGACGATGGCGTTGTAGTCGTCAAAGACGCTGATCGCGAGCCAGTTG
>JBGTLJ010000453.1:0-3027 GCA_041744175.1 Oceaniglobus sp.
CCGCTCGCCGGTACTGTGCTGGCGCAACGCGACCCGGATCCGGCTGATCCACGCCTTTCGCGCGGCCTATGGCGCGCCTGCCGATGCCCTGCTGCCGGGCGAGCCGCTGATCTGCGACGGCATCGAATTGCCCCTCAAGCACCGCAAGAAGCGTATCGACCTTGAAGCGCGGGGCCTGATCAAGGGCGCCCAGGTCATCTTTCTGGGCGACGGCCGCAAACCCGGCTTTTCGCGTCTGCATGTCATCGGCGCCGAAGAGCCCCAGGTCAGCGCCGCCAGCATCGTCAGGATCGAGATGCCCGGCGAGGAGGAGCCGTTCATTCCCTATGCGGCCCGCATGGGTGCGACGTTCCTGCACGGCGCGGCGGTGACGATCCACAAGGCCCAGGGGTCGCAATGGCGCGATGTGCAGGTGTTTGCCCCCGACATTTCGGCCGCCGCCTGGAGCAACCGCAGCGAGGCGGGCATCGCGCTGTGGAAACGGCTGACCTATGTG
Organism: Oceaniglobus sp.; assembly: GCA_041744175.1. Taxonomy (GTDB): domain Bacteria; phylum Pseudomonadota; class Alphaproteobacteria; order Rhodobacterales; family Rhodobacteraceae; genus Oceaniglobus. The sequence goes on from JBGTLJ010000453.1 coordinate 497, forward strand.
GCGATCACCCGCGCCGAGGAACGGCTTTTCTGGGTGGTGAAGAACCGGCTTGCCCGCCCCGCCACGCCGCTGGGGATCGACGATCTGGGCGGAACGTCGGCGCCCCTGACGCTGGAGGGGGACGGCGAGGTCTGACGTGACAGGTCTTCGTCAGCGTGTCGGAAGCAGGAGATCCTCGGGTCAGGCCCGAGGATCACCGCCCGCCTGCCGTTTGCGCAGCGATCACCGGTCAGCCGCGGATGTAGCGGAACACGGCCGATGCGCCCCAGCCGGCGGCGATGGCGATGGCCAGCGACATCATCCCGTACCAGGCGGGCCGTTCGTGGGCGAGGGAGTAAAGAAACCTCTCCAGCCCCACCTTGTTGACGTAAATCGCGGTTTCGTACTGGCTGATCACCATCTGGTTGCGGGTCAGCAGGAAACGGACGTTGTAGTTTCCGACCACCAGATTGGCGGGCAAGGCGATCCGGGTGTTGAAAAGCGTGTCCGATGCCAGTTGCACCGTGCTTTGGTTCTGCTGATAAAGGTTGGCATCCTCACGGATGCGGATCAGTGCCTCGGTGAAATTTCCGGTGTCCTCGACCCCTTGGGACGCGACGCCGGCATAGATCGCCCGGTGCAACGACACCAGATAGATCTGGTCCGCTTCGTCCGACAGCAATTCGTCGAACGGCGCCGATGTCGACACCGAATAGAACGACGGCGCGCTGCGCACCTCGAGCGATTCCCGGTTGACCCAGATCAGCGCCATCTTTTCCTTGCGCCGCACGGTCAGTGCTTGCGGCGGACCGGTGACCGTAATGATCACGCCGAGGTCGCTTTCGGTGTCGATCGGCTGCATCCGCTTGACCGCGCCGAAAATCAGGATTTCGGAGCCGTCGAAATTGGTGCTGATGGAAATCTGGTTCTGGCTGAGCCCGGCGATCACCTCTTCCCCCTGCGCTGGCAGGGCGAGCGCAACGAGAAGCAGGAGCGCGCGCAGCATCATCGCCTGCCAACCCCGCCGATGGAGTAGAGCTCGTCGGGTTGCACCAAGAGATCGAACGCCAGCTTGCCGCAGACTCCCAGCACCAGCAGCGACAGCAGGATGCGCAGCTGTTCGGCCTTCATGCGCATGCCGATCCGGGTGCCGACCTGCGCCCCGATCACACCCCCGAGCAGCAGCAGCACCGCCAGCACCGCATCGACCGTATAGTTGGTCACCGCGTGCAGCATGGTGGTGAAGGCGGTGACGAAGATGATCTGGAACAGCGACGTGCCGATGACGACTTTCGTAGGCATCCCCAGCAGATAGATCATCGCGGGCACCATGATGAACCCGCCTCCGACGCCCATGATCGCCGACAAGATCCCCACCGACAGCCCCACCAGCACCGGCGGGATTACCGAGATGTAGAGCCCCGATTTGCGGAACTTGATCTTCAGCGGTAGGCTGTGGATCCAGTTGTGCTTGTGGCGCGGCGCAACCTTTCCCTTGCGCGACTTGCGGATCGCATTGATCGATTCCACCATCATCAGCATTCCGATGACGCCAAGAAAGATGACGTAGCAGAGGCTTACCAGAAGATCGACCTGACCGAGGTTGCGCAGCAGGTTGAACACCTGCACCCCGATCAGCGATCCGATCAGTCCCCCTGCCAACAGCACGGTCCCCATGCGGATATCGACGGTCTTGCGTTTCAGATGCGCCAGAAGCGCGGAAAACGAAGATGCGACGATCTGGTTGGCCGACGTGGCGACGGCGACGGCGGGCGGGATGCCGATGAAGAACAACAGCGGCGTGATCAGGAACCCGCCGCCGACGCCGAACATCCCCGAAAGCACGCCCACCAGCCCGCCAACCCCAAGCAACAGGAACGCGTTGACCGAAACTTCGGCGATGGGCAGGTAAATCTGCATGCGGTCACTTAGCCCCGGGCAGGCGATGCACGCAACGCCTTGGTTCCGGCGCGGCCATGTTTTCGCACAGGCAGCGACGGATCAGTTCAGATCGCCCAGAAACCGGCGCAGCACGCGGTCCAGCTTGGCCGCGCCGATGGGGGCCATCGCCTTGGTATGGTCGTGGCCGATGGCCTCGTCGCTCATCCCAGCTGCCATGTTGGTGATCGTCGATATCGCCGCCACCTTCAGCCCGAAGAACCGCGCCAGGATCACCTCGGGCACCGTCGACATGCCCACTGCATCGCCCCCCAGCGTCCCGATCGCGCGGATTTCGGCAGGGGTTTCGAACGACGGGCCGGAATACCAGGCATAGACGCCATCGTGCAGCGCCACATCCTCGGCATCGGCGGCGGCGTGCAGGGCGGCGCGCAGCCCCGGGTCGTAGGCGGCCGTCATCGGCACGAAGCGTGCATCTGTCGGCTCGCCGATCAACGGGTTCAGGCCCGAGAAATTGATGTGGTCGGACAGGCACATCAGGCTGCCGGTGGGCATTTCGGGGCGCAGCGAACCGGCGGCATTGGTGACGACCAGCGCCTCGGCCCCCAGCTTGCCCAGCACCTCGAGCGGCAGGCGCATGGCGTCGGCGCGCC
>JBGTLJ010000454.1:0-5289 GCA_041744175.1 Oceaniglobus sp.
CGCCCCACCATGGCGCCGTGGGCGGCGGTCCGGGTATAGATCAGGGTCTTTGGCGCGCGGCAGCCGCGCGGGATGGCGCGCGCGTCCGCCCGGTCCGGCGACAGGTGCCAGGCCCTGGCAAAATCGGGTTCATCTTCGTCCAGCGCGTTCAGAAGCTGGCGGTGAAGCGACGCAAGCATCTTTACGGGGTTGCGCAGCATCACAATGAACCGGGCATCCGGACGGGCGGCGAGGATGTTTTGCACCGCGCTGTCCGAATAGAGATACCAGACCGAACCTTCCATCGCGATCTGCGTTTGCTCGTTGCAGTCGAAAAAGCCCCGGTATGCGACCGGATCGGATGACCGGCGCAGCCCCGCAAGATCGTCCGCGAAGAAATGCGGTTCTTTCGGACGACTGAATGCGATCCGGGGATGGTGCGACAGAAAATGGGCAAGCGCGGTCGTGCCGCATTTCGGTGCGCCGATGATATAGGCGTCCGGCGCAAAATGCGATTGCCGATCCTCGTGGTCCACCAATGGGACGGTTGCCGACAAAATGGCCCCCTTTGCACAACAGAGGCGTCAAGGACAATAATGAATGCAGTGCCATTCGACAAGCGAGTCGCCAGCGCCGACAGCGTGAACGCTAATGCCCTTTCACGGAACCGCGCAAGACCCGGATTGCGGATTCAGTGTTTCGCGAAAAGTGCGGAGGTCGCGATGCCCGCCGCGCCGCCGACGACGCAGGCCAGAATGAACGTCCAGGCACCAGCCTCTGCACCGATCACGGCGGCGCAGACCAACAGCCAGAAGGGCGCAGCGACCATCCCCGAAAGGCCGAGGACGAGGGCGCGAATCAATGACAGCTTCAGCCCTCTGGAAAGGCCAATGTCCGGGCCCTCAGGGGATGCTGACGCCACAGGTGATCGGGCGCGACCGTCCTGTGATGGCTCTGCGTGTAAACCCGGCAACATGACACTCCAGACAAAGTCAGCTCTCGAAACTCTTCCAAAGGTTGATTAACAATATGTTAACTATGTTGCCTGACCAAACGGAAATCGGAAAACCGGATGTCGTCGGCGGTGTCGCGCCGATCCTGTGCGCCATCCCGCCGCTGAGGGCCATCAGACCCTCAACTCGTCAGATAATCATTACATTTGAAATAAATTCGCATGGCGCGAGCTGGGGATGTCTGACAGCCGCGACAGCGCCGCAACTCTTCTTTCAGGCCGCCACGCTCAACGACAATCACAATCGGAAGTTGAATTACCGTCGTCTGAAGGGGCAACGATCGGGGCCCTCTCTGGTCCCCCGAACATGCGTTGGCGGGGGCGGATCCGACACCCGAAGGAATCTTTACCAAGTGGGTTACACAAGATCGGAAAAGGTTTATCATCGGTTAAGAGGTTGTTTTTCGCTGCTGCTTGGTTAGTTCGAATTTCCAGTTTCGATTACGAAGTCGTTTCCTGCGCATTTCTGCGCCTTGTCTATGGTTGTCTCGGTTTTCCAGAGCAAGATTAACAGGGGTATTTTTATGTCTGGCCTTTCCGGAGGCGTGCGAAGCCGTATCTCGAACGGGTTCGTTCCGCAAAACGCAATCCTTCATCGTCTCTATAATCTTTCGCTGGCGGTCTTTCTGATCGCAATTGCGATGCCCGCGATGGTCGCAATCTCCTTGTTGCTTGCCGTCACGCAGGGCCGACCGATTTTCTATCGCGGCGACCGGATGGGAAAGGACGGTCAGGCGTTCGGAATCCTCAAGTTCCGGACCCTCGACACCGAGGCGGCCCGCCATCTGACCCGCGACCGCGTCCTGCCTGCCGGATCGGGGCTTGAAACCCCGGTCGGGCTGTTCCTGCGCGAGACAAGGCTGGACGAGTTGCCGCAGCTGTTCAACGTCCTGTTCGGCGACATGAACATTTGCGGTCCGCGCCCTGTGCGCGCCGAAATCGCGACGATGAACGCCGGAACCATCCCCGGCTACACGATCCGCTTTGCGGTAAAGCCCGGTATTCTCGGGCCGACGCAGGCCTACATGAGCCATGGCACCCCCAAGGCGGTCAGGGCCCGCTTTAACGCAAAGCTGTGCCGCAGCCCGGTCAGCTATTGGGGCGAATTGCGGATGATCTCGCTGGTCGCGATCTGCGTGATCACGCGCACAGCGTCGCGCCTGTCAGCCCAGATCGCCGAAAGGATCCGGCGGGGCAGGCCGGATGCGCCGGACCTTCGGGGCGGCGTCAGCGTCGGATATGCCGATGCTGGCGGCATCTTTCACCCGGTCGGCACCATCGACCGCGACACGATGTATCTGCCGGGCGCGGTACCTGCGGGGTACGGCCGCATCATCCTGACCCTGCCGGATGGAAAATCGCGTGCCGCGGTGGTGCGGATCGCCGATGCGTCTGCCGTCAGGGTCGGTCACGGCCTGTCCTACGGCTACGAGGCCTGCGGTGATTTTTCGCAGCATGTTCTGGAACGCTATCTTTTTCAGAAGGTCGTGGTGCCGCACCGGTCGCACTTTCTGGCCGACCGTGCACAGCGCAGCATCGCCAGGCGGTTTCGACACCTGACGCGCAACCGCGGGGCGCAGATTTCCGACGTTCAGATATCGAAAGGCTAGATCATGCCGCCCGCAGCCGTTTCCTTCGGCATTGCACCTCTGGTCGGTGAACTGTCCAACAACCCAACGTCACTGGGCTTTTCCCAGACCGGTCGGCCCACCCTTTTCGTTGCCCAGCAGGACGCCAGGATCTATCGCTACGAGATCCAGCGTCAGGCCGACGGCCCCGATGCGGACGACACAGACGAATTCATCGCCACCGGCATTTCCGCAATCGACCTGATCGCCCAGCAGGTACAGAACTACAACGACGACGGGTCCGCCAATGCGACCCACAAGCGGCAGGTCACCGGCATGACGGTGGAAACCGATGCCGACGGCCACGATGTCCTTTACGTGTCATCCTCGGACTGGCGGATCGCGGTGGGCGAGGATACCGGGCTCGACACAAATTCGGGGCAGGTACACCGGATCGTCCTGGACGCCAACACCGGAGCGGTGCTGTCCAATGTGGCGCTGCTGCGCGGTCTTCCCCGGTCGGAAGAAAACCATTCGGTGAACGGGCTGGATCTTTCGGTCGATCCGGTCAGTGGCGAAACCTATCTCTGGCTGGCGGTGGGCGGGATCACCAACAAGGGCGCGCCAAGCAACAATCTGGCGGGCACCAACGAATACGCCCTGTCCGGCGCGGTCGTGAAAATCAACCTCACCGATCTGGAATCCTACGACATCCGCACCGACGCCGCCGGCAACGCGTTCGTCATCGACCTGTCGACGCTGGACGATCCGACCCGTCCGAACATCGATCTGGCGACGCTGGGCATCCAGAACCTCGGCGCTGATCCGAACTTTTCGCTGGGGGACAACGGCGGCATCGGCGGCGTGGCTCATCCTGACTGGGCCGGCGGCAACAACGGTCTGAACCAGGCGAAGATCACAGGTTTCGTGCTGGCCAGCGAGGCCGGGCAACTGAAGCTGGTGGAAAATCCGCTGAGCGTCCATTCGCCGGGGTTCCGCAACGCCTATGACGTTCTGGTCACCGAGGCGGGCGAGGTGTTCACCTGGGACAACGGAGCGAACGGTGGCTGGGGCGGTCAGCCGATATCGTTCCAGGACGGCGCGATCGTCAATGACTGGCGCACCGACCTTGCCATCGCGCGGTTCAACGAAAGCGGCAGCACCGGCGGCCCCGACCAGTTGCACTATCTGGGCAACCTGTCGGACGAATATGGGCCCTACGGCGGTCATGCGGCCCCGATCCGCGCCGCCAGGGGCGCGCTTGACGCCGCTTTCGACATCAACGGTGCCTATCGCGGCGCGACCGCATCGGATCCCATCGTCGCCAACGGAGTGCAGGTTTTCGCGAACGAGGTCGAAGCGCGGGATTTCCTGTCGAAGATCCTGACAATCTATGCAGATCAGGGCAACGGCAACTGGATCGACGTGACCGCCGCAACCGGGCTGCCCGTCGATCTGTTCGACGTCCTGTCGGGGTATGACTGGACCCATCCGGGCAGTTCGCTGAGCAATCCACTGGCGTTCTTCGACGGCACCAGCGTGCAGGACGGGACGGTGTTTTCCCCCGAGGCACAGTTGCTGAACCAGACCGGCGACGGATCGCTTCTCAGCACGCCGGAATCCACCAACGGGCTGACCGAATACCGGGCGTCGTTCTTCGACGGCCAGCTTCAGGGCACCATTGTCGGGGCCAGTTTCGATGAAAAGCTGTATTTCGCGCGGCCTGTGGACACCGATGGCGACGGGCGCACCGACGCCGCAAGCATCGTTTATGTGTTCGATTTCGACGGGTCGAACCCGCTGAACGTCGCAGCCCTTCCCGACTGGGGACTGTCGGCCGCGCTGATCGACAATGACGGCGACGGGCTGGACGACTTTGCCGGTCTGATTGCGGTCGCCGCCCACGGATCCGACGTGATCACCTTGCTGGTGCCCGGCGGAACGCCCATGGCGGTCGGCGACGACCTGGACGGCGACGGGATCGACAACATCGACGATACCCATGTGGGCGACCCGCTGAACGGCAAGGGCGTGATCGTCGGCGGCGGCGCGACGGCGCGGTGGGATTTCGAGCCCAACAATCCGGGTTCTACCCCGGCGGGCGCGATACCGGCGGGCAACAGCATTGCGGGCGATATCGGGGTCAATGCCGTCTGGCGCAACGGCGTGCTGCCGGCCATCGAGAACGGCGGTGACAGGACTGTGGGCCTCTATGACGGCGGGGTGTTCAACCTTGGCGGCGCGTCCAGCTTCGTCAGCATCGACCGCGCCGACGACGGCTCGGCGCTCGGGACTGCCAACAGCCAGCAGGATGTGCTGGGGATCGGTTTTGTCGCGCCCACGACGGCCGGCCTGTCGATCGTGACCGAGATGGTCAACATATTCGCCTATGCGCTGAACACCGACGCCCCGGCAACGACCTGGGACGGTGGTGAAAAGGTCGGTCTGGTCATCGGACCCGGCGACCAGTCGACCTATGCAGAGGCGACCATCGCCGTGATCGTGCAGGGCGGCGTGGTGAAATACGGCGTGCAGCTGGTGGTCGAGGTCGGCGATGCGTTCGTGACGTCGTTTGTCGAAATCCCGGGCATCGAGACGCCGGTGATCTTCGGCCTTGGCGATCCGGGCGCGCAGGTGGCCATCGACCTTGATCTGAAGCAGGGCGGCGGGACGGCGGTGGCGCGGGCACGCTTTGTCGACGGCGGCGCCTACACCGACTGGGTGGCAACG
>JBGTLJ010000455.1:0-2067 GCA_041744175.1 Oceaniglobus sp.
ACTCGCCCGGGCGCTGGGCATCTGAGGCGGTACGGATTGGCCGGGCGAGAGTGGAACAGTTCACTGCGCAGCGTCCGCGGCATGCGCCGCTTCGGTTTCCAGGCGCCGGCGGAAGTACTCGACGGTCGGGGTCAACCCCTCCGAGAGTGCAACTTTCGGCACCCAGCCGGTCAGTTCCCGCGCAAGCGTGATGTCCGGGCGGCGTCGGCGCGGGTCGTCCATCGGCAAGGACCGGTATGCGATCTCGCCACCACCACCCGCCGCCTCGATGACCTGCTGCGCCAGATCCTTGACCGTGCGTTCTTCAGGATTGCCGAGGTTGACGGGTCCGGTGACGTCGTCACCCGTTGCCATGACGCTGATCAGGCCATCGATGAGATCCGACACGTAGCAGAAGGAGCGCGTCTGGCTGCCGTCGCCGAAGATTGTGATCCGGTCGCCCGTAAGCGCCTGGACGATGAAGTTCGACACCACGCGTCCGTCCTGAATCTGCATCCTCGGCCCGTAGGTGTTGAAAATGCGGACCACCTTGATGCGTAAGTTGTGCTGGCGCCGGTAATCGAAGAACAACGTCTCCGAGCAGCGTTTGCCCTCGTCGTAGCAGGCGCGCGGGCCGATGATGCTGACATTGCCGGCATAGCTTTCGACTTGGGGATGTACCTCGGGGTCGCCGTAAATCTCGGAAGTCGAAGCCTGAAGAATTTTCGCACCGGTACGCTTGGCCAGCCCAAGCATGTTGATTGCTCCGAGCACGCTGACCTTCACGGTCTGTACGGGGTTACGCTGATAGTAGATTGGCGAGGCTGGACACGCGAGATTGTAGATCTCGTCGACCTCGACATAGAGCGGAAAAGTCACGTCGTGCCGCATTGCTTCGAAGTTCGAGCGAAGCAGTAGATGTGCAATGTTCTCCTTTCGGCCAGTGAAGTAGTTATCGACGCACAGAACGTCATGTCCCTGATAGACAAGGCGTTCGCATAGGTGGCTACCGAGAAACCCGCCTCCCCCAGTGACCAGAATCCTCTTTGGCATACAACATTATCACCCCAAAACGCGTTCCACGACCAATGCTGCAGATTGCGCACAGTCCTCATCCCCTATCAAGCGAACAAGTTAATTTTGGTTAATCTTGGAATGATGTCCGCGCGGTGGTCCGCACAACTTGCGGCACAGGACGGGGAAAAAAATGTGGCATCCCAATGCGCTCTGCCGTTGCGTCTCACGAAGTGTCAGATGCCGACATGCGGGTTGATCTCGCCACGCTCCTGCCGCCTGACGAAGGCGCACCGCGCGCCGAGACCATGCCAGGAGCAGAAAAGGGGGTTACCCGCTCCGAGTCCGCCACTCTGGAAGGGGTGAACCGGTTCAACAACCGCTGCCTGCTCAAGCCCATCGAAAACATCCCGCCCGCCGAGGACGAGGCAATCTTCTATGCGGCTATGGAACGGAAGGACATGGCAGCGTCGTTAAAATCAGTCAGTCTCCGGCAAACTCGGTGCGGTCCGCGCCGACGTGTTTCCGGGCTCCACGCAGGCGCGGCTTATCGGACCGGACGCCGCTGACCGCGCACACCGCGATCGTCAAGGCTGCGGCGGAGGATCATGCGGTATGCGTCGACGCGGTATGGCAAGCGGCGAACGCCACAATCGCCATCGTTCGAAAGATCGGGGCATCTGGCGGTCGAGATGTCCCGATAGGGCCTGGACCCACTCCGCTAAGCGGTTCATCTGCGAATAACAACCTGAAAGAGACCGCCGTTCAAGTTAAGCTGAGACATTTCAGTAGGCGTTGTTGCAGAACTCGGCGACGGAAGGATTTACGCTGCGGATCCGGTAGGTCGCGACATGGGAAGCGACAGGAAGGCTCCGGCTGCTGCCGAGCATCTGTCGCTTGCGCCCCTCGATCACCTCGTGCCGCTCGCAGCTGCGAACGCCTTCGGCTTCGTCGTCATCGCCGCCTGACTTTCGCGATGGCCGCCGTGGGACCGGACCGGCAGCCCGCGATATGCTCGCATCGCCGATCGTGCAGCGTCGCGGTCACCTGGCCAGCCTGGCGGACCTGGCCGAC
>JBGTLJ010000456.1:0-3498 GCA_041744175.1 Oceaniglobus sp.
CCCAGGCCGGGTGCCTGACCGGCGGGCCACGCTAGCCCTCCACGTCCTCGACATGGGCGATGCGGCTCCCGAGCTTGTTCGACGTCACCACGTTCAGCGATTTCAGCTTGCGGTGCAGAGCGCTGCGCTCCATCCCGACGAAGGTGGCGGTGCGCGAGATGTTGCCGCCGAACCGGTTGATCTGGGTCAGCAGGTATTCCCGTTCGAACAGTTCGCGCGCCTCGCGCAGGGGCAGCGTGGCCAGCGACCCCGACAGCACGACGCGGCCTTCACCGCCGGTGGGCACCTCTGTGCCGGGCAGTTCGGCGGCGCCGATGTCGCCCTTCTCGGCCCCGAGGATCAGCACCCGTTCGATGACATTCTTCAGCTGGCGCACGTTGCCGGGCCACATCATCGTCTGGAGCAGCGCCACCGCCTCGTCGCTGACCCGGCGCAGCGGCAGCCCCTGGGTCTTGTTGAACACCGAGATGAAGAATTCGGCGAGTTCGGGAATATCCTCGCGCCGCTCGTCCAGCGCGGGCACGACGATCGGCACCACGGCAAGACGATGGAACAGTTCCTGGCGGAACCGGCCCAGCCTGATCTCGGCGCCGAGATCGCGGTTGGTCGAGGAGATGACGCGCATGTCCACCTTGATCTTGTCGCCGCCGCCGACGCGCAGGAACGACTGGTCCACCAGCACACGCAGGATCTTGCTCTGGGTGCCCAGGGGCATGTCGGCGATTTCGTCGAAGAACAGGATGCCGCCGTCGGCCTGTTCCAGCAGCCCGGGTTCGATCCCGCGTTCGCGGGTTTCTCGGCCGAACAGCACCTCTTCCATACGCTCGGGTTCCACACTGGCCGAACTGACGGTGACAAAGGGCGCGCCCGCACGGTTGGAATTGGCATGGATATAACGCGCCGCGACCTCCTTGCCGCAGCCGGCGGGGCCGGTCAGCATCACCCGCCCGTTCGACTTCGTCACCTTGTCGAGGTTGTACTTCAAGGCCTTGAAGGACGAGCTTGAACCGATCATCTCGGTCACCGTGCCGTCGCGGCGTTTGAGATCTCTGTTTTCCTGACGCAGGCGGCTGGTTTCCATCGCGCGCCCGATCACCACCGTCAACTGGTCGATGTTGAACGGTTTCTCGATGAAATCATAGGCCCCCTGCTTGATCGCGGCCACCGCGATCTCGACATTGCCATGGCCCGAGATGATGATGATCGGCACGCCGGGATGTTCGCGCTTGGTGGCCTTGAGGATGTCGATCCCGGCCATGTCGCTGTCCTTGAGCCAGATGTCGAGGACCATCAGCGCCGGCACTTCTCTGGCGATTTCGGCCATGCAGGCATCCGACGTGCCCGCCAGTCGGGTCGTATAGCCTTCATCCTTGAGGATGTCCGAGATCAGTTCCCGGATGTCGCGTTCGTCGTCCACGATCAGAATGTCGCCCATTACATTTTACCTTTCATTGTACTGCTGCCTCATACCGCTGCTTCGTCCAGTTGCCCGGCCTCTGCCTCCACATGGCGGGGCAACGTGATATCGGCCCGCGCGCCGCGGTGTGCGCTGTCGCCGAACGGTTCGCCGTCCCCAAGGGTGAGGGTGCCGCCGTGTTCCTCGATGATCTTCTTGACGATCGGCAGGCCCAGTCCCGTGCCCTCGGCGCGGGTCGTCACATAGGGTTCGAACAGGCGGGCGCGGTCTTCGGGCAAGCCGATACCATTGTCCGCGATCGAGATGTGAATGTGGCCCGGATCTGCCGTCATGCTGACGCGAATCTCGGGCACGTGACCCTTTGGCGCGCCTTTTTGAACCAAGGTTTCAATGGCTTCTCCGGCGTTCTTTATCAGATTCGTGAACACCTGCCCGATCATCGTGTCGTCGAATTCCGCCATCACCGGGCCTGCGGGCACGTCGGCCACCAACCGCAGATCGGGGATGCGCGCCTCTTCCAGGGTCACGGTGTCGCGCAGCAGCCTTGCCATGTCGTGATTGCGCCGCTTGGGTTCGGGCATCCGCGCGAATTTTGAAAATTCGTCAACGATGCGGCGCAGATCCTCTGTCTTGCGCACGATCACGTCGGTGTACTGGTCCAGCGCCTGCGCCTCTTCGCCCTCAAGGTTGCGGCCGAACTTGCGCTTGATGCGCTCGGCGGACAGGCGGATCGGGGTCAGGGGGTTCTTGATTTCATGGGCGATGCGGCGGGCGACATCACCCCAGGCAGCCATCCTCTGGGCGGCGACCAGATCGGTCACATCGTCGAAGGCGACAACATAGCCTTCCAGCTTGCCATCCTGGGCACGGCGGGTGGACATGCGCACCAGCAGGCTTTCCAGATGGCCGCCGCGCGACACCTTGATTTCCTCCTGCGCCACCTCAAGCCGCCGGTTGGCGCGCAGCCGGTCGAACAATGGGCCGAATTCGGGCACCGCCGCCGACAGCGCGGTTCTGGATCCGGCTGTGTCGTCAAGCTGAAGCAGCCGTTCGGCGGACCGGTTCACGAAGGTGACCCGCCCGTTCGGATCCAGCCCGACAAGGCCCGCCGTCACCGACGACAGCACAGAATCGAACAGCCGGCGTCGGCGGTCAATCTGGTCGGTCGTGGCGAGCAGCGCGTCGCGCTGGGCCTTGAGCCGTTTCGTCATCTGGTTGAACAACTGGCCTAGCATGGCGATTTCGTCGTCGCCGTCCTCTTCGCGCACCCGCACGTCGAGATCGCCCGCGCCGACACGCTGCGCCGCGCCCGCCAACCGCCCGATGGGGCCCGACAGACGTTCGGCGAACCACAGGCCCAGCCAGATCGCGGCCAGAATCAGGATCACCGCGAACCCGAGGTAGAGCAGCCCGAATTCAAACAGGATGCGGCCCCGTTCGCTTTCCAGCTGGTTGTAGAGGCGGACGGTTTCCTGGGTGTCGTCCAGCAGCGACAGGATTTCGCCGTCCACTTCGCGGCTGACATAGAGAAACCGGTTGCCGATGCCCCCGAGCCGTACCAAGGCGCGGAATTCGTTTTGCAGCCAATCCTCGATCACCACGGTTTCGCCCGTCGCGGCCTGTTCCAGATCCGCGACGGCGGGGCGTTCGAAATCGAACAGGTAGGAGCCTTCGCCCCGGGCCCGGATTTCGCCGGAGCTGTCGATCACGAACGCCTCGCGCAGCCCGCGCTGGATCCGGCCCTGGGCCTGAGCAAGCACCTGGCGCAGTTCGCCGTCGGAAATCTGGAAGCTGTCGGTCTGAAGCGACGACAGGAAATCGGCCAGCGCGCGGGCATCGGTGCGCAGATCCTGACGCTGTTCGTCCTCATAGGCCTCTGCCGCCGACAGGGATGCGCCGACAACCGCGCGCACCCGGTCGGAAAACCACCCCTCAAGCCCGACATTCACCGTGAGCCCGGCAAAGACCGCCACCGTGACGGTGGGCACCAGCGCGATGGTGGCGAACACCCCGACCAGCCGCAGGTGCAGCCGCGAGCCGGCCGACTGCGCCCGCCGCGCCGCCACCATGCGTACCAGCGA
>JBGTLJ010000457.1:0-2510 GCA_041744175.1 Oceaniglobus sp.
GTCCCTCTCCCCCTGGGTGTGACCCCATGCTGCATTTCGGCTATGCCGGGAGCCAGCCGGTGAACGCGAATTTCAGAATGGCGATGTGGGGTCGGGGGTGCCTGTCCGCTGCGGCCGAGGGGGGTGGGGGGAACGGTGCCCCGGCGCCCGGTGGGCAAGGGGACGAATTCGACCGGCTGGGAGATTTGTCGGCGAAGGAGGCAATTGACAGCCTAGACCTGCCGAGGGCGGCTGACAAGCTGGATATCGACGAGCTGGTCACATTTCCCGGGCCCATCGCCGAGGCCTATTACTGGTCGGACGCCGACGTGATCGCTATTCAGGGGCCTGTCGGATCCGGCAAGACCACCACGAAGAACAAGCGCAAGCTGCGCCGGGCGATCATGATGCCCAGATCCGTGATCGACGGCGTGCGGCGCTACAAGGTTCTCTACATCCGCGAAACCTATCGCCAGCTGTGGTCGACCACGATCCCGTCCTACCTGGAACAGTTCCCCAAGGTGATGGGCACCTGGTCGGGCGGGCGCGGCGATCCGGTGACACATGTGATCCGGTTCGACGACGGCCACGGCCTGATCGAGTTCGCCGCCGAGTTCATGGCGTTCGGCGATGACATCATCGCATCGATGCGCGGGATCCAGACCACCGACATCGATCTGAACGAGGCCGACACGATGCCGGTGGACATCCTGACCGTCGGCATCGGGCGGATCGACCGATGGCCCGCCCGCGAGCATTTTGCGGGCCTGCCCGAGCATCTGCGCAGCTATGGCCAGGTGGATTGCGATTTCAACGCGCCCGACGAAGACAACTGGACGTTCCGCGTGTTCCACGACGAGGAAGAGCGCGATCGCATTTCGGCGGACCTGTCAGCGGCACTGCCGCCGGGTGCCAACCCGATCAGGGTCGAGTTCTACAACCAGCCGGGCTATGGCCGTCCGGGCGCTGAAAACCTGCAGAACCTTTCGCCCGCGTATTATCCGCGCCAGATCGCATCGATGAAGCTGGCCGGGCGCGGCGACATGATCGAGCGCATGGTTTACAACAAGGTGGTCTACCTGCGCGTCGGCGATCCGGTGTTCAAGCGCGAGTTCAACCGCCGGGTCCACGTCAATGACGGCCCTCTTGAGCTGATCCGCGGCGTGCCGCTGCGCGTTGGGCTGGATCAGGGGCTGAAGGGTGCGGCCGTCGTGTGCCAGTTCGTGCCGCCGTTTCACTGGCGCGTCTATGCCGAGCTGCATTTTCCCAACGAGCGGCTGCTGGCCCGGGTGTTCGGATCGCGTTTGCGCGATCTGCTGGACGAACGGTTCTTCGGGCTGCGGATCGAGGGCGGCTATGGCGATATGGCTGGCGAACACGGGGCCAGCGAGGCTGCGGACGAGAACGACACTTGGAACCGCCTCGTCAGCCAGTCGGCGGGGTTCACGATCCGGCCACAGAGGCTGGGCACCAACCGGATCAACCCGCGGCTTGAGGCGGTGCGCGCGCCGCTGGAATACATGGACGGCGGCCAGCCGGGGCTGTTGATCGATCCAAGCTGCAAGATGCTGATCCGGGGGTTCGAGGCGCGCTATGTCTGGACCGATGTGATCAACGCGACCGGCGACAAGCGCAAGATCCCCGACAAGAGCTATACCGAAGCCAACGTGCATGACGCGCTGCAGTATGTCGCGCTGTCGGAGCATCGCGGCGACGGCACCAGCCCCAACAGTTTCCCCGACAAGAACCGTGGCCGCATGGGCCACAACGGAGGGCCACCCCTGCCGGGGACGATGGGCGGCCTGAAAACCGGGCACGACGTGCTCAACCCCTATGGAGGGCGATAGATGGCGAATGAACAGGAAATAGAAAAGGACATTCAGGATGCGGGCCTGAATGCACCCCGGCTGACGCCAGATAGGATCGACGCGCAGATCGTCGCCGAGGATTACCACGTTTTCCCCGGATCGCAGCTCACGGTCTGCTGTCTGACGTTGCAGAACGGCTTCACGGTCACGGGCGAAAGTGCCTGCGTCAGCCCCGAAAACTTCAACGGCGAGATTGGGCAAAAGGTGGCCCGCGGGCATGCCCGCGAAAAAATCTGGGCCTTCGAAGGCTATCGACTGAAGCAGTCGATCCACGAACAAAAGTCATCAAAGGAGGCATGATCATGGCTACCAAAGCTGAAACGAGGAAACAGGACGAGATCGAGACGCGTGGGCGTCTGGCCGATCTGATCGCGGCAGAGGCGCCGCACAACCGTGTCGAGCTGATCGGGCTGCTGCAGTCGCAGGAGGGCCTGAAGCTGGAGGAAAAGAACGGCCTGACCGTGGCCCGGATGGCCGGGATCGAGGCCGAGGCGCATGGCGGCGAGATGCAGGCGATCGTCAACTGGGGCAACAAGGCGCGCCGCTGGCTGCGCACGGCGCTCTAGGCGATGATCGAGGCGCGCCCCTACAACGACGCCGACGCCTGGGCGGTGTTTCGCAACCTCGAGCCCTGGGACTGGGCCGAGGCCGAGGCAACGCGTG
>JBGTLJ010000458.1:0-13242 GCA_041744175.1 Oceaniglobus sp.
CGGCGGATCTGTTGCCCGACATTGCGCGCTGGTGCCTGGTAACCGGACCGAACCTGCCCGAACCGGAATTTCAGAAGCTGCTGGCAGGTGCGCGCCCGGGCGTCGAGCTGCACCGCTTCCGCAGCGACTTTCCGGCGCTTCTGGCGGCCGCGCGGCTGTCGGTCAGCCAGGCGGGATACAACACGGTCTGCGATATCCTTCGCGCCGAATGTCGCGCGGTTCTCGTTCCCTTCGCCAGAGGTGGAGAAACCGAACAGACAACCCGCGCGACCCGCCTCATGGCGATGGACCGCGCGACGGTGCTGCGCGAGGCAGATCTGTCCCCGCAGACGATGGCGCAGGCGATCAGCGCCGCGCTGCGCACCTCCACGCCCGGCACGACGATGGATCTCGACCTTGACGGCGCGGCAGGCACGGCACATCTGCTGGTCTCCGACAGCTGGTAAACCATTGCCCGGGCGCCATCTCCGCATCAGGATGTACCGCCCGATCCAGACCCGACTGCACACCGACGCGCGATCGTAAAAAGGCCCGCCGCCATGGAGCCGCTGCTCTCACGCTATATCTGGACCAACACCAAGCGTCAGCAGGTTTGGATCCTGCTGGTCGTTGCCTTGTCGATGGTCCCCTATTACCTGGCCTTCGATCTGCCCAAGCAGATCGTCAACGGGCCGATACAGGGCGACGGGTTCGACGGTACGGGCACGACGCAGGTGTTCGGCGACATCACGCTGCCAATCTTCGGTGGGATTCAGATTTTTCCCGGTATCCCGCTGGAGCGTGTCCCGATGCTGGTCGCGCTGAGCATGACGTTCCTCGGGCTGGTGATCGTCAACGGGTTGTTCAAGTTCTACATCAACACCTACAAGGGGCGGCTGGGCGAACGTCTGCTGCGCCGCATCCGCTTTGGACTGGTGGACAGGATCCTGCGGTTTCCTCCGTCGCGGTTCAAGTCGATCAAGCCGGGCGAGATTTCGTCGATGGTCAAGGACGAGGTGGAACCGCTGGGCGGATTCACCGGCGACGCCTTCGTACAGCCCGCCCTGCTGGGCGGGCAGGCCCTGACGGCCCTGCTGTTCATCGTCGTCCAGAACGTGTGGCTGGGCACCCTGACATTCGCCGTCGTGGCGATCCAGTTGGCGGTGATCCCGCGCATGCGCCGACGGCTGATCGTTCTGGGCCGCGAACGTCAGCTGACCGCCCGCCAGCTGGCCGGGCGGGTGTCCGACATCGTCGGCGGCATCGACACGATCCACAGCCACGACACAACCAACTTCGAACGCGCCGATATCGTCGCGCGGCTTTCACGGATCTTCCGCATCCGGTATGACATCTACCGCTGGAAGTTCCTGGTAAAGTTCCTGAACAACTTTCTGGCCCAGCTCACGCCTTTCCTGTTCTACGCCGTCGGAGGCTATCTGACGATCACGGGATCGCTCGATCTGGGACAGCTTGTCGCCGTCATCGGCGCCTACAAGGAACTCCCCGGCCCCCTGAAAGAACTGATCGACTGGGATTTGACCCGTCAGGATGTTCAGGTGAAATACGAACAGGTCCGCGAACAGTTCGAATCCCTCGGGCTGATCGACCCGCTGCTTCATGCCCCCGATCCGCGGCCCGACGCGCCGCTCGGCAAGCCACTTTCGGTCCGAAGGCTCAGCCTGGTCGATGACGGTGGCGCGCAAGTCCTGGATCAGGTGACCCTCAAGTTCGAGATGGCCGAAAAGGTCGCGCTGCTGGATGCCAACGGATCGGCCAGCGGCGCCCTGGCCGAGACGCTGGGACGGATCGTCTGGCCAACCTCCGGCACCATCATGGCCGGTGACGTCGATCTCCAGCACCTTCCCGAAGCTCTGGTAGGGCGCCGTATCTCATATGTCGGGCCCGAGGCGTATTTCTTTGCGGGCACATTGCAGGACAACCTGCTTTACGGGATGAAGAACGCGCCGCAATCCCCGGCACTTTACACCGGCCAAGAGGCGATCGACCGCGCCTGGGAAACGGTCGAGGCGGGGCTTTCTGGCAATCCGGCGTTCGATCTGAACGACCTCTGGATCAATGAAGAATCGATTCTCGAACACACTGGCGAGCACGACATGTTCGGGGCGGTGATGAGCATTCTGCGGTTGGTGCATCTTTCGGACGATGTGCTGGATCTTGCACTGCACACGCATCTGGACGACCGGCAGCGGGAAACCGTCGCCGACAGCATCGTGGCCCTGCGCGAAGAGGTGCGCGCGGAACTGACCGGGCGCGGAAAGGGCGGAATGGTCGCGCATTTCGAAGAGGGCAGCTATAATTCTGGCGCTACCGTGGGCGAGAACCTGCTGTTCGGGCAACTGTTGGCATCGGGCGATGCCCTGCGCCAGATCGTGCGGAGCGATTATTTCCGCGCGATCATGTCCAGCGATACCCTCGGAGAGCGGATGTTCGAGATGGGACGCACGATTGCCGGGATCACCGTTGATCTGTTCCGCGACATGCCGGCAGACGATCCGTTCTTCGATCGTATGACCCTGATGCAACCCGAGGAGATTCCGGACTATACGGCCTTGCTGAAGCGGCTGGAGGGTCGCGATTTTGGCGGCGCGGCCACCGCAGACCGGATCGCTATGATGCGGCTCAGCTTCTTTTACAACGAACGCTGGTTCCGCTTCGGCATTCTCGACGACGATCTGATGGCCCAGATCGTCAGAACCCGCGAAAAGTTCTTCGACGACCTGCCAGAGGGTCTGTCTGAACTGATCGAAGTCTACACCGAAGGACGCTATCTGCAATCGGCGACGTTGATGGAAAACATGTTGTTCGGAAAGGTCGATCACGGCCGGGGCAATGCAGACCTCATGGTGCGCGCCATTGTCGGCGAAGTTCTGGCGCGGCACGGGGACCTCTGCCGCGAGGTTCTCATGATCGGCCTGCAATACGATCTGGGCCCGGGGGGACGCCGGCTGCAAGCGGTACAGCGTCAGAAGCTGAACGTCGCGCGCACCCTGATCCGAAGTTCCGATTTCTATGTCTTCAATCAGCCGCTGAAAGGCGTTGACGAAAGAACGTTGCACCTGATCCATCAAGATTCCACCCGTTTCCTGTCAAACCGCGAACAGGCGCCGGGAATCATCGCCGTCGTTGCCGACGACACGGTGCTGACGGATTTCGACCGTGTCGTGCGCTTCGAAAACGGCAGGGTATTGCGGGATGGAAATTCCGAGACGGATGCACATATAAATGATAGCCTGTAACAAAGGCCGGGGAGCTTGGCTCTGTCGTCAGCGTCCGGGAAAGGAAACCGACCATGATGTGCATGAATGACGAAGTCCAGATCCTGAGGTCCACACCGCTTTTTGCGGGCATGCAGGTGCAGAAACTTCGCATGTTGGCATTCACCTCCGAACGCAAGCGCTTTGCCCCCGGCGAAACGATCGCCACCAAAGGGGAGATGACTGATTTCGCCTATGTAATTGTCTGCGGCACGGCAACGATCGAACCCGATTCCAAGGATGCGACCGGTGCGACCCCCCATATCGTCGGCGTCGGCGACGTGATCGGTGAAATGGCGCTTTTGTGCCAGCGTCCGTGTCGCGCAGACGTCCGGGCGCTCGACGATGTCGAAGCGCTGCGCATCCAGCGCGATTGCTACATGCGACTGGTTTCGGAATGTCCGAAATGCACGGCCGACACCATCAGAATTCTCGGCGAACGACTGACCCATTCAGTGTCATGAGCAACCTTCGCGAAGGCGACGCCAGCGCACGCACAATGTATGGCTCAAGAACCTCAACCGTCGGGACATTGGCCCGCAGGCCCGTCCACTCCGTGTCGCAGGATCCGGACTTAAATACTGTCTCATCGCCTTCGCACTCTGCCGCGAGATCAGACATCTGACCGGGTGTCCCAGGCTTGAAATTATCAATGTGGCCTTGCGGGTGGACCGCCATTTTAGACGCCTCTTGTTGAATCAGTCGATCCAGCCGAGCGGGGCCTGTCTTAGAACTTGCATTATAAGCTGTCAGTCCTGATCGAAGCGACATCGACAAAGTACCCGGCCGGGATTTCACCGATGGGCTGAGCGGCGGGTCGGAGCGGTGGCCAGTCACGTTCGGATCGGGAGGCAGCCTTCTGAACATCCATCTTCGCCCTTGAGCAGTGTCATGGTCGAAGTTCCCAGCAGGTATGCGATGCACAACGTCGGATGCGTCCGGCAATCGCAGAAGCGATGCGAAGCCGATGCGTACGACGGTCGGTTCGCAGATTGTGAAATGGGGTTATTTCCTGACAAAGGAGCCAGATCGTCGGTGTCCACGACCCCTTCATCAGTTTTTTTTGACGTGGCCCTGCGACAACGGCTCGCCGGAACGGACCTGTCCCGCCATTGTACCGCCTTTCGTTCGAAGGCGATCGGTCCCGCGATTCCGCCCCGGTGGCGCAAAACGTCACACCGGGCGGGTTGGCGGTCTGATGTTACGAACCGTTGCAAAACCTTCAAGGTTGGTCGGTAAGCGAGGGCGAGGAGCAACAGAAACAACTCCTGGGGAGCCTGCCATGAAAGATACCGACACACGCCACCTGAGCTGGGACGACTGGGACGAACTGCGCCGTCCGGCACCCGAAACGACTGATTTCGACCGCGTGGTCAAGGCCGCGATATCGCGGCGCGGATTTATGACGGGCGTCCTCGCCTTTGGTTCGGGCGCTGCGGCGATGAATCTGATGGGCACGACTTCGGCGCAGGCGCAGGCCGCCTCGCGCTTTGCATTCAGCCCGATCGACATCAAGACCGATTTCACCGTTCACGTGCCCGAGGGCTACGACTGGGGTGTTCTGGCCAGCTGGGGCGATCCGATGTTCTCGGATGCGGCACCGTGGGATCCGGTCGGCGGTGGCGATGCCGCGACATCCGACCGCGTGTTCGGCGAGAATACCGACGGCATGGAACTGTTCGAGATCGACGGCGCGCAGGTCATCGCCGTGAACCATGAATACGTCAATGAAGAGATAAACCTCCCCGCCGCCCCGGGCGAAAGCGGGAGCATCATCAACAGCGCCGAAGACGCGATGAAGCTGATGAACCTCCAGGGCGTCACCGTCATGGAAATCTCGGAAGCCGAAAATGGCTGGTCGATCGTCGTCGACAGCCCCTACAACCGCCGCATCACGCACAACACGCCGATGACGCTGACCGGACCTGCCGCAGGCCACGCTCTTTTGCAGACTTCAGCCGACCCGGCGGGCACAACAGTGTTGGGCACTCTGAACAACTGCGGCGCCGGCAGGACCCTCTGGGGCACCTATCTGACCTGCGAGGAAAACTTTAACGGCTATTTCGGCGCGACCGATGCCGAGATGACGATGCCCGAAGGTTTCGACCGCTACGGCATCGGCGCCGAAAGTCGCTATGCCTACGAACAGTACGACCCCCGTTTCGACATCACGACCGAGCCGAACGAGGCCAACCGTTATGGCTACGTCGTCGAGATCGATCCTTCCGACGCGTCGAGCACGCCGACGAAGCGCACCGCCCTCGGTCGCTTCAAGCACGAGAACGCCGCGATGGCGCTGACCGCCGACAACCGTGTCGTGGTCTATCTGGGCGATGACGAGCGCGGCGAGTTCCTGTATCGTTACGTCTCGAACGACACCTACACCGAAGGTGGCGACACCTCGACGTTGCTCGACGATGGGACGCTCTACGTAGCCAAGTTCGAGGCGGACGGAACCGGCGAATGGCTGGCGCTTACGCCCGAGACGACCGGGATGGACGACCTCGCGATGGTCTGCATCCACACCCGTCAGGCGGCCTCTGCGGTCGGAGCCACGACGATGGACCGTCCTGAATGGGTTGCGGTTTCCACCACCCTTCCCGAAGCCTATTGCTGTCTGACGAACAACTCTCGGCGGGCGCCGGATGCCACCAACGCCGGCGGCGATGAGATGACGGCGATGGACGGCACGCCCAACCCGCGCGCAGAAAACGAGTACGGCCAGATCGTGCGCTGGCGGCCCGAGGGCGAGGATCATGGCTCTGACGTCTTCGCTTGGGACCTCTACGTCATGGCCGGCAACCCAGACGTGCATGACGACGCCTATGCCGGTTCGCCCAACGTGACGGCTGGCAACATGTTCAATTCGCCCGACGGGATGGTGGTCGATTCGACCGGCATGATCTGGATCCAGACCGATGGCGATGACAGCAACGAAGGCGATTTTGCCGGGATGGGTAACAACCAGATGCTGGTCGGCGACCCGCAGACGGGCGAGATCGCGCGGTTCCTGACGGGTCCGAACGGGTCCGAAGTGACGGGCCTGACCTGGTCGGCTGACAAGACAACTGCGTTTGTCGGCATCCAGCACCCGGGGGGTGATTTTCCGAATTCCAGCCCCGTGCCACGGTCGAGCGTGATCTGGGTACGCCGTCAGGACGGCGCCGCGATCGGCTGACCCGATCAGACACAGGAAGTGCGGGCGTCCCTCCGGGAGGGGGCGCCCGTCTGCCTTGCCCTGCCAAGGATCGTGGCACTATGGAGCGCCGCATACCGGATCGGGGCAAAAGCGTCCCTTCAAGACCAGCGTCGCCCCTTGTCTTCAACTGTGGTTCTGGCGAACGGATATTCGGTGCCATCACCCTTTGCCTTGACCGCTTTGACAGTCCGGCTCACAGGCATTCCGCAAGGGTTGAAGCAAGATTGCGCATGAGTTCGGGATAGAGCGCGGGGCCGGGCTCGAGACCGGATCCCAAGGGGTCGATCAGGCCTGTCTTTGCGTTTGTCCCGTCCAGCACTGTGGCGACAAGGCCCGCGTTGAATTGCGGTTCTGCCAATACGCAGCCGATGCCCCCGTCCGCAATGCGCTGCCGGATCTCGGCGATCCGGGCCGGGCTCGGATCGGAGGCGTCACTGATTGAAATGGCCCCGGCGGCAGGGAACTCGAAAGCAGATTCGAAGTATTGATAGGCATCGTGGAAGACGATGAACTGGCTGTCCCGCACCGGCTCCAGCATTGCATTGATGTCGGCGGTCAGCGTGTCGAGTTCGGCCCGGCCTGC
Organism: Oceaniglobus sp.; assembly: GCA_041744175.1. Classification (GTDB taxonomy): domain Bacteria; phylum Pseudomonadota; class Alphaproteobacteria; order Rhodobacterales; family Rhodobacteraceae; genus Oceaniglobus. The sequence goes on from JBGTLJ010000458.1 coordinate 7,040, forward strand.
GGCGGCATTGGCGAAGTATGCTCCGGCGTTTTCCGGATCGGTTGCGGAAATCTGGCCTGCGATCACATCGAGCCAGGTCGCGGCATTGAGTGGCGAGAGCCACGCGTGGGGGTCGTGCGCGCCGTGACCTGCATGACCAGCCTCTTTTCCGGCGTGATCTGTATGTTCTTCACCCTCAAGCTCCGTGTCCTCGTGCACTTTTTCGCCTTGTTCATGCGCCTCGAACAGAGCGCCTTCCCGGAACTCAAGCTCGATTGTCCCGGCGGCTTCAAGCAACTCTGTCACCGATGCAGCCGTCGCGAGGGTTTCGATCGCATCGCCCAGCCAGGGCGTCAGATCGGGGCTGACCCAGAACACCAGTTCGGCCTCCTGGAGTGCTCCGGCTTCGGAGGGGCGGAGTGAATACTCATGCGGGCTGGCGCCGGATCGGACGATCAGGTCTGGTCTTCCGATGCCGTCCATGACGCGCGCCACCAGTGAATGCACCGGCGCGATGTCAACGGCAACGCGGGGCACCTCGGCGAGGGCGGTTCCACCCATCAGAGCAGTGGCGAGTGCAAGGGTCAGACAGGTTCTGGACATCGGTCTCTCCATGTGATCTTATAACATTGCATCAGGCTTAAGGGAAACGTGATAACATGACAAGTGGTCGTCCCGACGTGTCGGAAGACCCGCTTGCGCCGGTCGGCTTCGCGCAACACGACCATGCCTCATGCGTCGTGGACGGGCTTTCGGCCGCCGAAGCGCGCTGCACCGGCGAAGGGCTTCGCTTCACGCCGGTGCGCCGGAAAGTGCTGGAGATCCTGTTGCAGGAGCATCGCGCGCTGGGGGCCTATGTCATTCTCGACCGTCTACGAGACGCAGGTTTCGGATCACAACCGCCCGTTGCCTACCGAGCGCTCGACTTTCTGGTCGCCAACGATCTGGCGCATAGGATCGAGAGGCTGAATGCGTTCATCGCCTGTGCCCATCCCGGTGAGATACATGCGCCGGCCTTCATGATCTGCCGCCTGTGCGAAGCCGTGGCCGAGGCGCAATCGGCCCCGGCCCGGGGCGCTCTGGGTGCTGCCGCCCACGCGGCCGGGTTTCGGATCGAACGAACCATGGTCGAGGCCGAGGGGGTCTGCCCCGCCTGTGCCGAAAAGGCCGATGCATGAGTCTCGTCCGAGTCAAGAATCTCAGCGTCAGCTATGGCGCCAGAACCGTCCTGTCAAACGTATCCCTCACGGTTGAGCCGGGAGAGATTGTCACGATCGTCGGTCCGAACGGCTCTGGAAAGACCAGCCTGCTGCGCGCCATCATCGGGGCGGTGAAACCCGCGCGGGGGCAAGTCATGCGAGGGTCCGATGTGCGCTTGGGCTACGTCCCGCAACGGCTGCATATCGACCCGACACTGCCGATGACCGTCGCGCGTTTCCTGGCGCTGCCTGGCAGGTCAGGTCCCAGAAACATCGATGGCGCCCTTGCCCAGGCGGGTGTGCCGGACCTGTCCGACGCGCAGATGTCGCGGCTTTCCGGCGGGCAGTTCCAGCGCGTGCTTCTGGCGCGCGCGCTGATCGGCAAGCCCCGGCTGCTGCTGCTTGACGAGGCAACGCAGGGGCTGGATCAACCCGGCTCTGCTGCCTTCTACCAGCAGATCGAGACGGTGAGGCGCCAGACGGGCTGCGCCGTCCTGATGATCAGCCACGAACTGCATGTGGTGATGAGCGCGTCGGACAGGGTGATCTGCCTCAACGGTCATGTCTGCTGCGAAGGGACGCCGGAGGTGGTTGCCTCGGCCCCGGAATATCGTGCGCTGTTCGGGTCCGGCACGATGGGGGCGCTGGCGCTGTATCGTCATGACCACGATCACGGGCATGACGACGGCCACGATCATCGCCATGACCAGACGGAGGCCGCCGAATGATGCTGGACGATTTCATGGTGCGCGCCACGCTGGCCGGGATCGGCGTCGCGCTGGCGGCGGCGCCGTTGGGCTGTTTCGTCGTCTGGCGGCGGATGGCCTACTTCGGCGACGCAACCGCCCATGCCGCGATCCTTGGCGTCGCGTTGTCGCTGGCCCTCTCGATCTCGGTCTTTGCCGGGGCCATGGTGATCGCACTTCTAATGGCACTGACAGTGAACCTGCTGACCGGCCGCGGCTATGCGATGGATACGCTTCTGGGCGTGCTCGCCCATTCGGCGCTGGCCTTTGGGCTGGTTGCGGTGTCGTTCCTGTCGGGAATCCGGATCGACCTGATGGCGTATCTCTTCGGCGACATCCTGGCCGTGTCGCGCATCGATCTGGCAGTGATCTGGGCCGGGGCGGCTCTGGTCGTGGCGCTTGTCGGCTGGCGCTGGTCGGCGCTTCTGACCGCGACGCTGAACGAGGATCTTGCCTATGCCGACGGGATCGATCCCAAACGCGAACAACTGGCCCTGACGCTTGCTTTGGCCATCACGGTGGCCGTTGCCATCAAGGTCGTCGGCGTATTGCTGATCGCGGCCATGCTGATCATTCCCGCCGCTGCCGCAAGGCCCCTGAGCCGCACGCCGGAAAGCATGGCACTGGTGGCGGCGGGCATCGGCAGTCTATCGGCTTTGGTCGGAATGCGGGCCGCCTACATATTCGACACCCCGGCAGGACCGTCAATTGTCTGCGTCGCCGCACTGATCTTTGCAGCTCTCAGCATCGCAGGCAGCGTCCGCACATCCACACAGTGATCCGTTCGCAACCAAACTCTCAACACGGAGGAAGCAGAATGAGAAAGTCGTCTCTGGTGATCGCCCTGATGGTGCCGTCCTCGCTCTTTGCGCAGGAAACCCGCGACCTCGGCGCACATGAACACGGGCATTCCGCGCTGAACATCGCCATCGAAGGCACACAGGTCGCAATGGAACTCGATGCGCCCGGTGCCGATATCGTAGGCTTCGAGTATGTGGCGGAAACAGCCGAGGACCGCGCCAGGCTGGATGCGGCGATTGCAGAACTTTCAAGGCCGCTGGCGCTGTTTGTCCTGCCGGACGCGGCTGGTTGCACTGTCGTCTCATCTAGCGCGGGACTGATCGACGAGCACCATGAGGAAGGCGAGGAGCATGGGGAGGGGGAGCACGCCGAAGAAGAACATGCAGAGGAAGTAGGCGCGGAACATACCGAGTTCCACGCGGAATACCTGCTGACCTGCGCCAATCCGGCTGACATTGACGGTATCGAATTCGCGTTCTTCGAAATCTTCCCGAATGCCCAGGAAGTCGAAGTGCAGATGATTTCCGACAAGGGGTCGCGTGGCTTCGAGGTCGAGCGCGACGCGCCCGTTCTCGACCTGTCCGGACTGATTTGACAGGAACGCGGATGAGCGACACGGACATCCGATCCGCCTTGACCCTGGATCAGGTTGAATTTCATTGGGCTGGACGCAATGCGTTCGGCCTGATGGTTCCCGATTTCCGCATCGCTAAACGGGAGCGTGTGCTTTTGCTGGGGGAAAGCGGTTCAGGCAAATCGACGCTTCTGTCGTTGATCTGCGGCATCAATGCGCCGGTCCGCGGCTCGATTCTCGTGGACGGCACCGATATGGTGACACTGCGCCCGGCCGCACGTGATTGCTTCCGGGCAGAGAAGATCGGGGTCGTGTTCCAGCAATTCAACCTGCTGCCGTATGCCTCGCCCATGGACAATATCCTGTTGCCGCTGCGTTTCGCACCCGAGCGCCGTGCCCGTGCGGGGGATGCGCGCGCTGCCGCCCTTGTCCTGACCGATGCGCTTGGCCTCGCGCGGGGCATGATGAAATCTGCTACGGCGGATCGCCTCAGCGTCGGTCAGCAACAGCGTGTGGCGGTCGCACGCGCACTTATCGGCACACCTTTCCTGATTGTTGCGGACGAACCCACGTCGGCGCTCGATGCCGGTTCGCAGACGAATTTCCTCGACCTGCTCTTTGCGCAATGCGCGGTCGCCGGATCGACGCTCTTGATGGTCAGTCATGACGAACGGCTGGCCCCCCGCTTTGATCGCAGCGTTCGCATGGAAGACATTGCCACCCTCACGCGCCAGGCCGCGGCATGATCCTGTTGCGCCTGGCCCTGCGCAGCCTGATCGCGCGCCGTCTGACGGTCGGCCTGACGATTTTTGCCGTTGCGCTGTCAGTTGCGCTGTTTCTGGGGGTAGAGAAGGTCCGCACCGGAGCCAAGGCCAGTTTCGGCGACACGATCTCTGACACCGACCTGATCGTCGGGGGTCGGTCAGGTTCGGTGCAGCTCCTGCTATATTCGGTGTTCCGCATCGGCAACGCGACCAACAACGTCTCGTGGGAAAGTTACCTCGACATCGCCGCGCGGCCGGAAGTCGACTGGATCGTGCCGATCTCGCTGGGGGATTCACACCGGCAGTTCCGGGTCATGGGCACGACGGCCGAATATTTCGAACGCTACAGGTATCGCAGCGGCAGGCCACTGGAATTCGACGAAGGCCGCGCCTTCGACGACCTGTTCGATGCGGTGATCGGGGCAGACGTCGCGGCAACGCTGGGCTACGACGTCGATGATCCGCTGGTCGTGGCGCATGGTCTTGCCTCTTTCGCAAATCACGACAACCAGCCGTTTCGCGTCGCGGGCATTCTTGCCAAGAGCGGCACACCGGTGGACCGCACAGTCATCGTCAGCCTTGAGGCAATCGAAGCCATCCATGTCGACTGGCAGGGCGGTGCGCAAATCCCCGGCCAGACAACGAGCCCCGACAAGATCAGAGCGATGGAGCTGACCCCCGGTGCGATCACCGCCGCCATGATCGGTGTGAAATCCCGGCTGCAAATCTTTGCCCTGCAACGCAGCATGAACCAATACCCGGAGGAGCCGCTGATGGCCGTCTTGCCTGGCGTGGCGTTGCAGGAGTTGTGGGGTATCGTCGGTATTGCGGAAACCGCTCTGGTCGCCGTCTCGGGGATGGTGGTGGCCACGGCCCTGCTGGGCATGGCAGCGATGATCTTTTCCGGATTGAATGAGAGACGCCGCGAAATGGCGATCCTGCGCGCAGTGGGCGCGCGGCCACTTACGATCATGGGTCTGCTGATGCTGGAGGCAGTGCTGATGGCCGCTGTTGCGGCAGTGCTCGGCATCTCCTTGCTTTACATGGGTCTGTGGATCATGCGCCCTTATGTCGATGCCGCATTTGGTCTATATCTGCCAATAGAGCCGCTGTCTTTGCGGGAGGGGCTTGTGGTGGTCGCGGTGATACTTGCCGCGGCCGCAACAAGCCTCTTTCCGGCGCTGAGGGCATATCGGCTGTCCTTGGGCGATGGCATGACCGTCAGGAACTGACAGGAACAGGAGGCATCGACAGATGCACACGTCACGTCGCACGGCCATGCTGGGTTTGGCCGGCTTTCCCATCACCCTTTGGAACAGGCCTGCATGGGCGGCACAGTTTCGGGAAATTGCCTGGGAAGACCTGATCCCGTCAGGCGTACCCTATTCCGAAATCGTCGGGGAGGGCAGTTTTGACGAGCAGAACGATACCTGGTTGCCCGACTTCGACGGCAATGCCTACAAGTTCGTCGAGGCCCTGAATGGCACGCGGATCAGGATGCCGGGCTACATGTTGCCTCTCGAAACAGACGGTCGCGGCGTGACTGAGTTCATCTTGACGCCCTATGTGGGTGCCTGCATTCACGTTCCGCCGCCGCCGCCAAATCAGCTTGTGTTCGTGACATCCGGGCAGCCCTGGCCCAGTGAAGCGATATTCGACGCAATCTGGGTGACCGGCACCATCCGGGTAAACCCGATCAGCACCAATCTGGCCGAAATCGGATACGATATGGTTGCGGATGAGATCGAAGCCTACGTCTGGGAGTGAGAAAAGCGAACTGCGGGATGTTTCCAGCCGGATCCTTGTCCTGCGATCTGCCACATCGGGAAATGTTTTTCCCGGCCTGTCCTCATCCGCCGAAAGCCCATCGTCCCGAACCGGAACACTCTCGTTCCCCTAGCAACTGTATTTCTCAGGCGGCCTGATTGGTCCATTTCAGACGAGATTTGCAAAGCGCGTTCGCGATTGTGACGAGCTTTCGAGCAACTGCTGTGATGAAAACCTTATGTGGTTTTCCGGCGGCGCGAAGCCGGTCAGCAAATATCTTCAGGACTGGGTTGTGATGGCTGGCGACAAGGGCCGCCTGGAACATGACGTGTCGCAGCTGACGCCGGCCTCCTCCAATGGCGCGCTCGCCGCG
>JBGTLJ010000459.1:0-1643 GCA_041744175.1 Oceaniglobus sp.
CCGCCGGGCTTGTCGGGCGCCACGCGCACTGGCCCTTCCAGCGCGCGCACCACCGGCACGCCGGTCACGTCGCGCACCGCCAGCTCATAGGCCCAGAACGCCGTGCCGCCGATCAGCCCGACGGACAACAGCCCGCCGATCAGGGAAATCATCCGCCCGACTGGCGCAGCTTCGCCGTCGTCATAGTTCATAACCGCCATATGCCTGCCTTACTGCTCGCCTTCCACGACTGCCCTGCATCGCAAGGGTCACGGAAAATCCGATCTTGCCTGTCTCGTGCCCCGGGCCGGTCGCCTGTGTCAGCGCATTTCCTCGGCCGGAGTGACCCCGAGAATACCCAAGCCGGCAGCGATGACAACGCAAACGGCGCGCGGCAGGGCGATTTTGCCGTTCGGGGCGCCCTTTTCCGCCGATGTGTTGCCGTCTTGCAGGAACCGCAGGTCGGGGCGCTCGTTGCCGCGGTTCCACAGTGCGTGAAAATCCGACGCCAGATCGTAGAGGTAGAAGGCGATCCTGTGCGGTTCGTGGTTGCGCGCGGCGATCTCCACCATCCGGGGCCATTCCGCCAGCCTGCGCGCCACGGCGAATTCCGCCGGATCCTCCAGCACCGGCACGTCGGACAGGGGAATCTCCGCCGCCTCGACCTTGCGCAGGACCGAATGGATCCGGGCGCTGGCATACTGCACGTAGAACACCGGGTTGTCCTTGGACTGTTCCACCGCCTTGGCAAAGTCGAAATCCAGCGGTGCGTCGTTCTTGCGGGTCAGCATGGTGAACCGGGTCACGTCCGCGCCCACCTGGTCCACCACGTCCGACAGGGTGACGAAGGTGCCCGCCCGCTTGCTCATCTTGAACGGCTCGCCGTCCTTGTACAGCCTGACCAGATTGCACAGCTTGATGTCCAGCGGCACGGTGCCGTCGCTCAGCGCCGCGACCGCCGCCTTCATCCGCTTGACATAGCCGCCATGATCGGCGCCGAACACGTCGATCAGCGCATCGTATCCACGCTGCACCTTGTCGTAGTGATAGGCGATGTCGGGGGCGAAATAGGTCCACCCGCCGTCCGATTTCATCACCGGGCGGTCCACGTCGTCACCATGGCGGGTGCTGGCGAACAGCGTCTGCTCGCGCGGCTCCCAGTCGTCGGGCAGCTTGCCCTTGGGCGCCTCCAGCGTGCCTTCGTAGATCAGGCCCTTGGCCTTCAGATCCGCGATCGCCGCCTCGATCCGGCCGGTGCCATAAAGGGATTTCTCGCTGAAGAAACTGTCCATCGTCACGTTCAGGCGGGCAAGATCGGCGCGGATCAGGTCCATCATCGCGGCGGTGGCGAATGTGCGCACATCGTCCAGCCAGAACTGTTCGCCCTTGTCCACGAACGCATCGCCGACCTTGTCGCGCAGTGCCTGCCCGACCCCGATCAGGTAGTCGCCCGGATAGGTTCCGTCGGGAAATTCCACGGGTTTTCCGTGGGCTTCGAGATAGCGCAGATAGACCGACCGGGCCAGCACATCGACCTGGGCACCGCCGTCGTTGATGTAGTATTCGCGCGTCACGTCCCAGCCGGCATAGGCCAGCAGGGCCGCCAGCGCGTCGCCGAACACCGCGCCCCGGGTGTGGCCCACATGCAGCGGGCCGGTGGGATT
>JBGTLJ010000460.1:0-2279 GCA_041744175.1 Oceaniglobus sp.
CCCGAAACCCGCAGGACGCCACATGATCATCATCGCCCTTGCCCTTGCCGGTGCCGTCACCGGAGCACTGACCGCCCGCAGGCGTGGCGGCCGCAAGCTCGACATGGCGCAATATGCCGCGGGCATGGCCATCGCGGGCGCCATCGTCGGCATCTTCGTCAGCATCCTGCTGGCGCGCACGATCTGACCTGCCGTGTTCCTGCCGTTCTTCGAGCATCTGCGCGACAACCGGGTGCCGGTGTCGCTGCGCGAATATCTGGCCTTTCTCGAAGGACTGCGCGCGGGTCTTGTCACCTGCGACGCCGAGGCGTTCTATCACCTCGCGCGCTGCACGCTGGTCAAGGACGAACGCCACATCGACCGTTTCGACAGGGCCTTCGCCGAGAGCTTTGCAGGTCTGGACCGCATCACCGACGAGCAGGTCATGGCTGCCATCGACCTGCCCGGAGACTGGCTTCGGAAAATGGCCGAAAAACATCTCAGCGCGGCCGAAAAGGCCGAGATCGAAGCGCTGGGCGGCTTCGAGCGTCTGATGGAGACGCTCAGGCAACGGCTGGAAGAGCAAAAGGGGCGCCATCAGGGCGGCAACAAGTGGATCGGCACCGCCGGGACCTCGCCTTTAGGTGCCTACGGCTACAATCCAGAAGGCGTGCGCATCGGGCAGGACGAATCCCGTCACCAGCGCGCCGTAAAGGTCTGGGACAGGCGCGAATTCCGGGATTTCGACGGAGATGTCGAGCTGGGCACGCGCAGCATCAAGGTCGCCCTGAAACGCCTGCGGCGATGGGCGCGGGACGGGGCGCGCGACGAGCTTGACCTCGACGGCACGATCCGTGCGACCGCACGCCAGGGCTGGCTTGACGTCAAGACCCGGCCCGAGCGGCGCAACGCCGTGAAGGTTCTGCTGTTCCTCGATGTGGGCGGGTCGATGGACGCGCATGTAAAGACGGTCGAAGAGCTGTTTTCCGCCGCCCGCAGCGAATTCAGGACGCTGGAACATTTCTATTTTCACAACTGCCTCTACGAGGGCGTCTGGCGCGACAATACGCGTCGCTGGAACGCGCAGATGCCGACCCTCGATCTGCTGCGCACCTATGGGGCTGACTGGAAATGCATCTTCGTGGGCGATGCGTCGATGTCGCCCTACGAACTCTTGTATCCCGGCGGCGCCAGCGAACACATGAACCCTGAGCCGGGCCAGACCTGGCTGGAGCGGGCCCGGGACCAATGGTCTTCTCATCTGTGGATCAATCCGGTGCCCGAGACATACTGGCCGCATACCCAGACGATCCAGATGATCGCGCAGATCTTCGGGGCCGACCGGATGGTGCCGATGACCCTTGACGGTCTGGAACGCGGGATCAGGACGCTGTCGCGCTGACGCCCATGAGCAAGGGCAGATCCGGCGATGCGCGCGCGTGTCGTGATGACATCGGCACCGGCCGTCACAATGTCACCGGCAAGATCGGCGAAAGCGCCACGCCGCGACCGCCCCGCCCCGCAACAGCGCGCTTTATTTTCGCGCGCCGACCCGGCATACCTGCAAGCGATTGCAGCATGGGTGCATTGCCATGGCCGTGATGGGCCGTCTCGCCGCCAGTTTCGCCATGACCGATCCGGTATGGGACCGGCATGCGAACCCGTGGTCCGTCATCACCCGGATTCCTGTGCTGCCGCTCCTGGCCGTCGCGATCTACGCAAGGGTGTGGATCGGCTGGTGGTGCCTTGTGCCGGTGATCCTGATCGTCGTCTGGACGTGGTACAATCCGCGCGCCTTCCGCCCGCCGGCGCAGACCCGCCACTGGGCAAGCCGCGGGGTGCTGGGCGAACGGGTCTGGCTGAATGCGCAGGCGGTTCCGATCCCGGACCACCATGCGCTTGCCGCCAACGTCCTGACGACGCTGTCGGTCCTGGGTCTGGCTCCGCTCGCCTGGGGGCTGTGGAGCCTCGATCCATGGGCCACCGCGCTAGGGCTGGCAATCACCGTCGGAGCCAAGCTGTGGTTTCTGGACCGGATGGTGTGGCTCTATGACGACATGGCAGCGCGCCATCTGACCTATGCGTCATGGCTGCGCTGAACCGCCGCTTGCCCGGAGCCCCTGCGCACCCCATATCTTGCTCATGTTGAAATTCACCCCGATCCTGCTGGCGATCCTCTATGGCTACGTGATGTTCCGGTTTTCGGTCTGGCGCACATCGCGTGAACTGGACGAAAAATCGAGCGAACTCGCGGATGTCACGCTGCGCCGCCTTACCGACAGGATGGCGGCGGCGCTGGA
>JBGTLJ010000461.1:0-2291 GCA_041744175.1 Oceaniglobus sp.
CAGCACCCGCACCCCGCCCGCCGCCCAGGCCTCCGCCACCGGCGGCATCCCGACGATCACCGCGCCCAACCCGCCCAGCGCGACAAACCCCATCACGCCGACGTTGAACAGCCCGGCATAGCCCCACTGCATGTTCACCCCCAGCGCCATGATCGCGCTGATCAGCCCCATGTTGAAAATCCCGAGCGCCGCATTCCACGACGATGTCAGCCCGGTGAACAGGAACATCGCGCCGACGGCGGCGAACAGCAGCGGGGCGCGCCACGCGCTCATACGGACCTGCCCGCGAACAAGCCGGTGGGACGGAACAGCAGCACGATCACCAGGATGGAAAAGCTGACGGCGAACTTGTAATCGGTGGACAAAAGCTGAACCAGCCCGTCGGGCGACCACCACGGCACCGCGTAGTCCACCACCCGCTTGAACGCATAGGTCACCATCACCTCGGAAAAGGCGATCAGGAACCCGCCCGCGATGGCGCCCACCGGGCTGCCAAGGCCGCCGACGATGGCCGCCGCGAAGATCGGCAGCAACAGCTGGAAATAGGTGAACGGCTTGAAAGACTTGTCGAGCCCGTAAAGGGTGCCCGCGATGGTCGCCAGCGCCGCCACGATCAGCCAGGTGATCGTCACCACCCGTTCGGGATTGATCCCCGACAGCAACGCCAGATCCTCGTTGTCGGAATAGGCGCGCATGCTCTTGCCGGTCCGGGTGCGGTTCAGGAACCAGAACAGCGCCGCCACCACCACCACCGCCGTGACGATGGTGATCGCCTGCGACGCGCGGAACGCCAGACCCTCTTCCAGCCCGGTGATCTCGCGGAACCGGCGCGCGGTGACGACGAACCTTGCGCCGTCGGCGAACAACTGGTCGTCCACCCCGATGATGAACCGCACGATCCCGTTCATCACGAACATCACGCCCATGGACACGATCCCCAGGATCACCGGCGCCGCCCGCTGGCGGCGATAGAACCGATAGACGACACGGTCGGTGGCCAGCAACAGCGCGGCGGTGACCGCGATCCCGAAGGGCAGGGCGATCAGCGCCGTGGGCAGCACCCACAGATGCCAGCCCCAGGACTGGAACAGCCAGGTGAACAGGATCGTCACCATCGCGCCGAACGCCATGGTGTCGCCATGGGCGAAATTGGAAAACCGCAGGATGCCGTAGATCAGCGTCAGCCCCAGCGCCCCCAGCGCAAGCTGCGCGCCGTAAGCCGTCGCCGGGATCAGCACGAAATTGGCCAGCACCACAAAGGCGTTCGCCGCATCCATCATGCGGCCCCCGCGGCGGTGCGGGTCAGGACGCCAGCCAGACCTCGAACGCGGATTCGTAATGGCTGCACGATCCGGATTTTGCGATCGCCGCGCCGTCGGCAGATCCCGCCCGGGTCCGCAGGAACGCCATGCCATCGTCCCTGATCGCCATCAGCCATATCGTCCTGTCGGGGGTCACGCCGCGGATCACCACATCGCGCGCCTTTGTCTTGTCCAGCGCGATGGCCCTGCCCGCCAGCGGCCGCCCGGCGATCCACATCCGCACCTCGAACAGGCCGGGACGATGTGATTGCGCGTCGGGACGGACCGATATCCAGGTGGTTTCGGTTTCTCCGGTCTCGAACCGGCACGCCATGTCCGCCACCGGGGCCAGCGACGGGTTCGCGGCGCTCAGCAGCGCCGACAGCGTAAGCGACAGAAAAGCCATGGACGCAGCCCTTTCCCTCTGCCGCAACCGGCACACCGACGCCCCGCCATAGGGACGCCGCGTCAGGGCGGCCAGGAAAGGGTAAGCGCACGGAACTTAACGGACAGCAAAGAGGTTCCATTGAATCACAAAAAAATGCGCTTGGCACGAACAGGCCAGATTTGCATCGATCAACCGGGCAATTTGCCTGAAATTTCACCGCTTCATCCCCCAAGAAAGCTCTTGCGCACGTCCGGATCCGCCAAGAGCTCTTGCCCGGTCCCTGTAAAGGCGTTCGCCCCCTGCACCAGAACATAGCCCCGGTCGGCGATCTCCAGCGCCTGGCGGGCGTTCTGTTCCACCATCAGGATCGAAATGCCGGTGCGCGCCACCTCGATGATCCGGTCGAACAGTTCGTCCATCACGATGGGGCTGACCCCGGCGGTGGGTTCGTCCAGCATCAGAACCTTTGGCTGGGTCATCAGCGCACGGCCGACTGCGACCTGTTGGCGCTGACCACCCGACAGCTCGCCCGCCGCCTGCCGCCGCTTGTCACGCAGGATCGGAAACAGGTCATAGACCTGTTCGATCGTCGGGCGAATGTC